>JBBQCA010000171.1:0-7141 GCA_038318315.1 Burkholderiales bacterium
GCTCCGTTTTCCCCGAGGAATCCGTGCGCCATGCGCATGCCTTCGCGGCCCGCCACCCCGATGCACTCGCGCTTGCCGCGCCGGGGCAGTTGCTGCCCGTCGGCAACTCCCACGCCTACGCCGCCGCCACTACAGACAAAAATGCGGACGCAGCCGTGGACCACGATGGTCTTTTTTTTGCGCTGTTCGAAAAGATGCGGTGATGCGGCTCAGGATCACAAGTCCTGCGCCCGGTTCGCTTCGTCGTCTCGACGAAAGCCTGCTTGCGCGCCTGCCTGTGCGTGCCCATCAATGGCTGCTCTCGATAGGCTTGCTGCTCGTGCTGTGTTGCGCGGCATCTGCAACCCGAGCGGCGACCGACCACATCGACGTTCAGCGCATTGCACTCGAAACGCGCGACGACGGCTATTACTTCAGCGGCGACTTCGAATTCGAGCTCAAGCCGCGTGTCGCCGAAGCGCTCGATCGCGGGCTGACGATCTACTTCGTCGTCGAAGTCGAAGTGACTCGCTCGCGCTGGTACTGGTTCGACGAGCACAACGTCACCTCGGCGCTGAATTTCCGGCTGTCGTATCACGCGCTTACCCGCCAATACCGCGTGTCCACCGGCAACCTGCAGCTGGGATTCCCGACGCTGGCCGAAGCCCTCGGAGTGATCGGGCACGTGCGGGACTGGAAAATCGCCGAACGCGGCACGCTCAAGACCGGCGAGCCGTACACCGTTGCAGCGCGCATGCGCCTCGATACCGCGCAGCTGCCCAAGCCATTCCAGATCAACGCGCTCACCAATCGCGACTGGACCCTCGAGTCCGAATGGAGGCGCTTCGGTTTCGAGCCGCGTTGAGCCGGGCGCCGGGTCGCGCGTAAAGTCACGCGTAGTCTGCGTTCGGTCCGTGCGAGCCGGGTCGCTGCCACTCTCGACTCCGCAGCCGATCAGGCGCTGCGCGTTGCGACTTTCCATAGCCGACGATATTTCATGAAACCCCATGCCCTGCGACGCAGTTCGCGCCCGTTCTGGCGCACGCGCACGCTGCGCTATGGGGTGACGCTGGCCGCGTCGATCGCGGGAGTGCTGCTGTTCCTGCTGGCGTTGTCGTCGTCGAACACGCCGCTGTTCGAGCGCCACTATCCGTTGCTGCTCGCGCTCAACGCGACCGCGGCCGCGGCGCTGCTGATGATCGTGGTGGTGCTGGTAGTGCGACTCGCGCGACGCTATCGCGCCGGCCAGTTCGGCACGCGCATGATGGTGCGCTTCGCATTGGCGTTCGGGTTGATGGGCGTGGTGCCCGGTGCGCTGATCTACGTGGTGTCGGTGCAATTCCTCGGCAAGGGCATCGAGTCATGGTTCGACGTGCGTGTCGATAGCGCGCTCGAATCCGGCCTCGCGCTTGGCCGCACCACGCTCGACGCGATGCTGGGAGAACTCAACAGCAAGGCGCGCACCATCGCCTACGGACTCTCGGACATCCCCGAGTCGCAGCAGGGGCAGTCGCTCAATCGCTTGCGCGAACAGACCGGCGTCGAGCAGGCGCTCCTGTTCACGGCTGGAGGTCGCACGATCGCGGCGGCCGTGGCGGGCGCCGACAGCGCAACGCTTGCGCCGGCAGTTCCGCCATCGACCGTGATCCGCCAGCTTCGCGTCGCGCGCGCCTACTCGGCGATCGAGAGCGTGCTGCCGGACTCGCAATCGATCCCACCAGCCACCTCGCAGGCGAGCCCCGACGGCAAGAGCGAGGCAAACGCTCCGATCCGCGGCGACGTCCAACCCGGCGCGGAGAGCGATGAGCCGCGCGGCTTGCGCCTGCGCGTCGTCATCCCCGTTCCCACCCCGGCATTCCAGCTTCGGTCCGAAACGATCTATCTGCAGCTGATCCAGAGCGTTCCAGCGGCGCTCGCGGCCAACGCCGAGGCCGTGCAGAACGGCATGCGCAACTATCAGGAGTTGTCGCTGGCGCGCTCCGGCTTGCAGAAGATCTATTCGGTGACGCTGACCTTGACCCTGTTGCTGTCGATTTGCGCCGCGCTCGCGGTTGCGTTCCTGCTCGCGAGCTGGCTGACCGAGCCCCTCCTTTTGCTCGCCGAAGGAACCAAGGCGGTGGCGGGTGGCGACTACCGGCCGATGCGCGAGATCGAGACCAGGGACGAACTGGGCACGCTCACGCAATCGTTCAACACCATGGTCCGACAACTCGGCGATGCACGCTCCTCGGTCGAGAAGAATCGCACGGCACTGGTCGCGGCCAACACCTATCTCGAAAGCATCCTCTCGAATCTGTCGGCAGGCGTGCTGGTGTTCGACGACAGCTTCCATCTGGTGACCACCAACGACGGCGCAGGACGCATTCTCGGCACGTCGCTCGCACCGTGGCTGGGGCGCCGATTGATCGATGACGAGGAAAAGGGCGCGGACCATCAAACAGGCGGGCCGCCGGACAAGAAAATCGGCGCCCCACGAGGCGAGGCCGCATTGCGCGCGATGGGCAACGCGATCGAGGCGAGCTTCGCCGATCCCGCCACTGTCGGCACCGATTGGCAACGCCAGATCGAACTCGACATCGGCGACGACACCGATCCTCTGGTGGTTCTCGCAAGGGGATCGCGCTGCCCGGTCGGTAGCGGCGCCGATCGTCGCGACGGCTACCTGGTGGTGTTCGACGACGTGACCGAGGTGATCTCCGCGCAGCGCTCGGTGGCGTGGGCGGAAGTCGCGCGCCGCCTCGCGCACGAAATCAAGAACCCGTTGACGCCGATCCAGTTGTCGGCCGAGCGCTTGAAGATGAAGCTCGAGGGCCACGTCGGGCCGCGCGAGGCCGAGGTTCTCGAGCGCGGCGTCACGACCATCGTCAATCAGGTCTCGGCGATGAAGCGCATGGTCGATGAC
Source organism: Burkholderiales bacterium (assembly GCA_038318315.1). Classification (GTDB taxonomy): domain Bacteria; phylum Pseudomonadota; class Gammaproteobacteria; order Burkholderiales; family Burkholderiaceae_D; genus CAHJXF01. Next base: position 2,882 of record JBBQCA010000171.1, read on the forward strand.
TTCCGGGATTACGCAAAAGTGCCGAACGCCTCATTGCATCCGCTCGACCTCAACGCGCTGGTTTCCGAAGTGATGACGCTCTACGACGTGCATGCCGAAGGCCAGCCCGGAGCGCCGTTGCACGCGGTCGAGGCGCCGTCGCCGCTTTCACCGCATTCATCGCAGACGTCTGCGGCACACGCAAGCGTGCGACCGATCGTGAAGCTCGAGAGCAACCTGCCGCTGGTCATCGGGGATGCCACGCGCCTGCGGCAGGTGATCCACAACCTCGTGCAGAATGCGCAGGACGCGACCCACGAAGTCGGCACGCCGCGCGTGGTGGTCGCGACCGATACCGTCATGCCGCGGGTGCTTCCGCACGCGCATGCAGGCGATGCCGGACACCGCGAACCGATGGTGCGCCTGACGGTTTCAGACAATGGCAGCGGCTTTCCGGCTAGAATCCTCACGCGCGCTTTCGAGCCGTATGTGACGACGAAGGCCCGAGGTACGGGTCTCGGTTTGGCGGTAGTCAAGAAAATCGTCGACGAACATCAGGCGCGCATCGAACTCAAGAATCGGGAAGAAGGCGGTGCGGTGGTCGTCATCGTGTTTACGCGCGTAGCGCATCGTTCCGTCAAAGTTGCCTGATCGCCCCGCGCCGACGACGTCGGGGCAACAGCGGCCCTCGCGATCCCTGCAGTTGTACATTTTTACGGCGAGGCATGGCCAACATTCTTGTAGTCGACGACGAAGTCGGCATTCGTGAGCTTCTGTCGGAGATCCTCGGAGACGAGGGGCATGTCGTCGCGGTCGCGGAAAACGCAGCAGCGGCGCGTGCAAAACGGCAGGCCGAAACCTTCGACTTGGTTCTTCTCGATATCTGGATGCCCGACACCGATGGCGTGACGCTGCTCAAGGAATGGGCGGCGACGGGGGCGCTGACGATGCCGGTCATTATGATGTCCGGACACGCCACCATCGACACCGCGGTCGAAGCGACGCGCATCGGCGCGATCGACTTTCTCGAGAAGCCGATCGCGTTGCAGAAACTTCTGCGCGCCGTGCAAAAGGGTCTCGATCGCGGCTCGATGCGCGCGCTTGCGCAGGCCACCGCACTGCGCGCATCGCGAGCCGTCGCGAGCGGGCTGCAGGGCGCAGGCACCGATGCGCTCGATGCGTCGGGGCGCAACGGCGGCGCGTCGCAGAACGCGATGACCAACGACGTCGCGGGGATCATGCCGCTGGGTCCGAGCGTGACGGTCGGACCGTTCGCGCACGGGCTCGATGCGTCCGGTGCGCCGCTGCCGTATCCGGTGCGCGGCAGCGTGCCGCTCGATCTTCCGCTGCGCGAAGCGCGCGATGCGTTCGAACGCGCCTACTTCGAGTACCACCTCGCGCAGGAAAACGGCAGCATGACGCGCGTGGCCGAAAAGACCGGGCTCGAGCGCACGCACCTGTATCGCAAGTTGAAGCAGCTCGGCATCGAATTGAACAAGTCGCCTCGACGATGAACGCCCGCGCGTCGCGCCGCGGCTCATACGCCAGGACCTTCGCCGCGTTCGCTCCATGAAGATCATCATCGTCGGTGCGGGCCGCGTGGGTGCGAGCGTGGCCGAACTGCTGGTGTCGGAGCGCAACGACATCACCGTGGTCGATACCGACCCGGCCGTGCTCGCGGTGCTGGGCGAACGCTTCGACGTCAAGACCGTTACCGGCAACGCGATCCAGCCGTCGGTGCTGCGAGACGCCGGGGCCGAGGACGCCGACCTGTTGATCGCAACCGCGGCGCACGACGAGACCAACCTCGTGGTCTGCCGCATCGCCAAGCAGCGCTTCAACGTGCCCACACGCATCGTGAGGCTGCGCTCGCCCGAGTTCGTCCACTACCCGGAACTGACCGGCGTCGAAGGCTTTTGCGCCGACTACATCATCTCGCCCGAAGAGAGCGTGACGCAGGCGATCGTTCGCCTGATCGAATATCCGGAAGCGCTTCAGGTGATCGAGTTCGGCGCGGGCAAGCTCGCGCTGGTCGCGGCGCGCGCCTACGAAGGCGGACGTCTCACCGGTCGCACGCTGATGGAATTGGGCGAGCATCTGACCGACGTCGACGCGCGCATCGTCGCGATCTTTCGCAACGAGCGCTCGATCACGCCCGACGGCAACACCCGGATCGAAGCCGGCGACGAGGTGTTCTGTCTGGCGCCCAAGAAAGACATCCGGCGCGTGCTGGTCGAGCTGCGGCCCAAGGACAAGAAGGTCGAACGCATCATGATCGCCGGCGGCGGCAACATCGGCCTGCGCCTGGCGCGCATTCTCGAAGCCGACTATCGCGGCAAGTACCAGGTCAAGATCGTCGATGCGGTCAAGAAGCGCTGCGAATACCTCGCGCAGGAGTTGTCGCACACGCTGGTGCTTGCCGGCGACTCAACCGACGAGGACCTGCTCGCCGACGAGCACGTCAACGACATGGACCTCTTCATCTCGCTGACCAACGACGATGAAGACAACATCATGGCGTCGCTGCTCGCCAAGAAGATGGGCGCGCGGCGCGTGATCGCGTTGATCAACCGACGCGCGTATGGCGAACTGATGCAGGGCGGCCAGATCGATGTCGCGCTCTCGCCCGCGCAGGCGACCATCGGTGAACTGCTGACCTACGTGCGCAGCGGCGACGTGGTGGCCGTGCATTCCCTGCGACGCGGAGCGGCCGAAGCGATCGAGGTGATCGCGCACGGCGAAGCGAAGTCGTCGCGCGTGATCGGCAAGCGGGTCGAAGAGATCGATCTGTTTGCCGGCAGCGCCGGCGTATTCGTCGGCGCGATCGTGCGCGGCAAAGGCGACGGTGCGCGCGTGCTGATGGCGCATCACGACACCGTGATCGAAGCCGAGGACCACGTGATCGTGTTCGTCACGAACAAACGCATGATCCCGAAGGTGGAGAAGCTGTTTCAGGTCGGCGCCGGTTTCCTGTAACCCCGAATCCGACGACCCCTTTCGACGACTCTGTCCGACGCCCCTTCTCCACGACCGCCGCGTCGCATGTCCACTTTTCTCCCCGTCGTCCATCTGCTCGGCGCGATCATCGCGTTGTTCGGGCTGTCGTTCCTGGTCCCGCTCGGCGTAGCCACAGGCTACGGCGAAAGCGCGCTGACGATTTACGGCATGCCGTTGGCGATCTCGCTCGGCGTCGGCGGCGTGTTGTACCTCGCGACCTTGATGAATGTGCGGCGCGCGCGCCGCGAACTGCAACCGCGTGACGGCTTCCTGCTGGTCAGCCTGGTGTGGGTGGTCCTGCCGATCTTCGCGATGCTGCCCTTCCTCTTCTATCTTCCCAACCTCTCGATCACCGACGCCTACTTCGAAGCGGTATCGGGATTGACGACGACGGGCGCGACGACCCTGACCGATCTCGATCTTCTGCCCGCGTCCCTGCACGCCTGGCGCGCGCTGACCGCGTGGATCGGCGGCATGGCCGTGCTGGTGCTCGCGGTCGCGATCCTGCCGGTACTGGGCGTGGGCGGCAGTCAGGTGTTCAGGGCCGAGACGCCGGGGCCGATGAAGGACTCGCGTCTGACGCCGCGCATCGCCGAGACCGCCAAAGGCCTGTATGGCGTCTATGCGGGACTGACGATCCTGTGCGTGTTGTGCCTGAAGTGGGCCGGCATGTCGTGGTTCGATGCCTTCTGCCACGGCGCTTCGATCCTGAGCCTGGGCGGCGTATCGACACACGACGCGAGCTTCGGCTACTTCGATTCGTTTGCGATCGAGTTCGTCGCGATAATCTTCATGATGCTTGCCGCGCTCAACTTCGCGACGCACTTCCGCGCCTTCCGGCAACGCAGCCTGTCGGCTTACGCGCGTTGTCCGGAAGCGCGCTGGACGCTGAGCGCATTAGTCCTGGGCAGCCTGATCGTGGCGAGTTATCTGCTGCGCACCGGCACCTATCTCGAGCCGTGGAACGCGCTGCGCTATGCGTTCTTCAACACCGTTTCGGTCGCGACCACGGCGGGTTTAGCCAACACCGATTTCAGCATCTGGCCCGAATTCGCGCCGGTCTTCATGCTGTTCCTGTCATGCTTCGCTGCAAGCGCGGGATCGACCGGCGGCGGCATCAAGATGATTCGTGCGGTGCTGCTGTGCAAGCAGACGGCGCGCGAAATGGTGCGCATCCTGCACCCGCGCGTCGTCAACCCTTTGCGCCTGGGCAGCGAGGTCATCGATAACAAGGTCATCTTCTCGATGCTCGCATTCATGCTGATGTATGGAGCGACCATCGTC
>JBBQCA010000172.1:0-7052 GCA_038318315.1 Burkholderiales bacterium
GGCCATCCGCAGCCCGCATCGAACTTGGTATCGGATTCGAACAGCGGCGTGCCGCAGCACACGCAGGTGTAGATGCCGTGCTGGTTGTGATCGTTGTACTCGCCCGTGAACGGCCGCTCGGTCGCGGCGTGCCGCGTCACCTGATACTGCATGGGCGTGAGTTCCTTCTTCCAGTCGTCGTCGCTCTTGACGACCTTGTTTGCCAGCTTGTCCATTCCAGGCTCCTGTCCTTGATTTGCCATGCGCGTCGTCACGACGAGCAGCTCACTTCGAGAGCGCTGGCCCAGGTTGGCGGCAGATCCGCATAGCGCTCGAATTCGGGCTGCTCGTCGAAGGGTCGTTGCAGCAGCTTCGACAAGCGTTCGACCTCTGAGTAGTCCTTCTCGTGCGCCTTGACGATCGATGCTTCGGCCAGATGATTGCGAAGCACGTATTTGGGGTTGACCGCGCGCATCGCAATGCGTCGAGCCTCTGCGTTCCGCGATTCATGCGCGAGGCGTGCGCGGTAATCGACCGCCCAGCGATCGAATCGTTCGCGATCGAGGAACAGGTCGCGGACGTCGGAGCCGGGACGCGGCTCCACGGTCGATGCATCGTGCGGCATCTCAAAATCGCACAGCCGCCTGAAGAAGATCGTGAAGTCCGCGCGGCCCTCCTGCAGCAGCGCGAACAGGCTCTCGATCAGCGCGCCGTCTTCCGGGCGCTTGCTCGCAAGCCCGAGCTTGGCATGCATCGCATCGCCCATCGCCTCTTCGAAGATCGTCTTGAACGGCGACAACGCGGCTTCGGCGCTCTCGACATCGTCGATCAGCGGCATCAACGCTTCGGCCAGGCAATAGAGATTCCAGCGCGCCACCGCGGGCTGGCGCGAATACGCATAGCGACCCTGCTCGTCGGAGTGATTGCAGATGTGATGCGCATCGAAGGCGTCGAGAAATCCGAACGGGCCGTAGTCGAGCGTGAGGCCGAGGATGCTCATGTTGTCGGTGTTCATCACGCCGTGGCAGAAACCGACCGCCTGCCATTGCGCGATCAGGCGCGCGGTGCGTTCGGTCACTGCGGCGAGCAGGGCCTGATAGGGATGGCCCGATGCGCGTGCTTCGGGATAGAAGCTGTCGATCACATGGTCGGCGAGCACGCGCAGCTCGTCGTGGCGGTTGCGCGAGGCCCAGTGCTCGAACGATCCGAAGCGTACGAACGATGGCGCCATGCGTACGATCACCGCCGCGGTCTCGACGGTCTCGCGCACGATCGGTTGATCCGATCCGATCACCGACAACGCGCGCGTGGTCGGGATGCCGAGCGCGTGCATCGCTTCCGAACAAAGGAATTCGCGGATCGATGAACGCAGCACCGCGCGGCCATCGCCCATGCGCGAGTAGGGCGTCTTGCCGGCGCCTTTCAACTGGAGTTCGATCACGCCGTTGGATGAGGGGACGCCGCGGACGCCGCCGAGCAGATGCGCGCGACCGTCGCCGAGTTGTCCGGCCCACACGCCGAACTGATGGCCCGAATAGACCGCGGCCATCGTCTCGGAACCGCGCGCGACCCGATTGCCCGCGAGGGCCGCTATCGATGCTTGCGTGGAGAGTTCTTCGACCGACAGGCCGATAGCCGCGGCAGCGTCGCCGCTGATCGCCACGCGATAGGGCGCCGTCAACGGCGTCGGGTCGAGGCGGGTCCCGAAGGCCGTGGGCAAGGCGGCGAAGCGGTTGTCCCAATCCAGGCGATCGAGTGCGCTCGCGTCGTCGAGCGACCCGTCGACGGATCGCGACGAATCGGGCGCGGCATCCTGCAGAAGTGCGGCAGCGGAGGTCATGCGGCAATTCTAACGGCTCGCCATCGTGCGGTTCGGGCCGACGTCGTCGGCGCCGTCGGCCGGTTCGTCGGAACGGTCTGCTTGTGAATCTGCGCCGCAACATCAATAATCATTGACCCGTCGCGAGAGCGGCCTCGAAAATGCGCATCCGCCGCGAGCGGCGCGCCGTACGACAGCACGCGGCATCACCTCTGTTCACCGATCTTTCACGTTCACGGCATCCGCACGCCGACAAAGGAGTCGTTCATGCAAGGTCTGATGATGAGTACGCCGCTGCTCATCTCTTCGCTCATCGAGCACGCCGGTCGCCACAACAGCGATACCGAAATCGTTTCGCGCCGGGTCGAGGGCGATATCCATCGCACCAACTGGGGCGAGGTGCATGGTCGCGCCAAGCGCCTCGCGAACGCGCTGATCGCGATGGGCGTCAAGCCCGGCGACCGGGTGGCGACGCTGGCATGGAACGGCTATCGCCACCTCGAGCTGTATTACGCGGTGTCGGGCATCGGCGCGGTGCTGCATACGCTCAACCCGCGCCTGCATCCCGACCAGATGTCGTGGATCGCGAACCACGCCGAAGACAGTCTCCTCTTCTTCGACACCACCTTCCTGCCGCTGATCGAAGCGATCGGCTCGCGTTGCCCGTCGATCGGCAACTGGATCGCGATGACCGATCGCGAGCGCATGCCGGCCGACTTCAAGGGCCCCTACCTGGTCTGCTACGAAGACCTGATCGCTACCTCGTCCGAACACTATGCGTGGCCCAGCTTCGACGAGAACACCGCCTCGTCGCTTTGCTATACCTCGGGTACCACCGGCAATCCCAAGGGCGTGCTGTTCTCGCATCGCTCGACCCTGTTGCATGCGTTTGCCGCGGCGCTGCCCGATGCGCTCGGCATATCGGCCAGCGAGGCGATCCTTCCGGTCGTGCCGATGTTCCACGTCAACGCGTGGGGTCTGCCGTACACCACCGCGCTGGTCGGCTGCAAGGTGGTGTTCCCCGGGGCCGCGCTCGACGGCAAGTCGCTCTACGACTTGTTCGAGGCGGAGAAGGTCACGTTCTCGGCCGGCGTGCCCACGGTGTGGCTGGGCCTGATCAATTATCTGAAACAGAACAACCTGAAGTTCTCCAGCTTCAAGCGCACCGTGATCGGCGGATCGGCGTGCCCGCCGGCCATGATCCGCACGCTCGAGGACGACTACGGTGTCGAGGTCATCCATGCCTGGGGCATGACCGAGATGTCGCCGCTGGGCACGACCTGCAAGCTGCAGAACCGGCACCTTTCCTTGCCGCGCGAACAGCAGATGCGCATCCTCGAGAAGCAGGGACACGTGATCTACGGCGTCGACATGAAGATCGTCGATCCACAGGGCAAGGATCTGCCGTGGGACGGCGAGGCCTTCGGCGACCTCTGGGTGCGCGGGCCGTGGGTGGTACGCGAATACTTCAAGAGCGAGGGCGGCGACCCGCTGGTGACCGACGAAGACGGCAAGCAGTGGTTCCCGACCGGCGACGTCGCCAACATCGACGCCGACGGCTACATGCAGATCACCGATCGCAGCAAGGACGTGATCAAGTCGGGCGGCGAGTGGATAGGCTCGATCGATCTCGAGAACATCGCGATGTCGCATCCGGCGGTTGCGATGGCGGCCGTGATCGCGTGCGCGCATCCGAAGTGGGACGAGCGGCCGCTGCTGGTGGTGGTGAAGAAGCCCGATACGCAAGTGACCCGGGAAGAGTTGATCGCGTACTACGACGGGAAGATCGCGAAGTGGTGGACGCCCGACGACGTCGCATTCGTCGATGCGATTCCGCTGGGCGCGACCGGCAAGATGCTGAAGACCAAACTGCGCGAGGCGTTTCGCAACCACAAGTTGCCCACCGCTTGAGCCCCATGCAACGTTGGGGTATCACCTAGATGCCATAGCGTGCGCAAAGTCAGTAGACTCCGCCGGCCTGTCGCCGCGGCGCGAGGCCCGAGCAACATGACCATGGATCGATGGAGACACACATGAAACAACCCCTACGCATGCTGGCCTGTGGCAGCGTCCTCGCATTCACCGGCGGCTTGTCGATGACGGCTTCGGCCGAAGTCGTCAAGATCGCCTTCATCGATCCGCTGTCGGGCATCCTCGCCAACGTCGGGCAGAACCAGTTGAAGAGCATTCAGTATCTGGCCGAGAAGCTCAATCAGAAGAAGGTGGCGGGCGACGGCGTGACCTTCGAGATCGTGGCCTTCGACAACAAGGCGAGCCCGCAGGAAAGCCTCACGCAATTGAAGGCCGCGCAGGATCAGGGCATCCGCTACGTCACCCAGGGCAACGGCTCGGGCGCCGCGGGCGCGATCCTCGACGCGATCAACAAGTACAACGAGCGCAACCCCGACAAGCCGATGCTGTTCATGAACTACGCGGCGGTCGATCCCGACCTGACCAACAGCAAATGCAGCTTCTGGCACTTCCGCTTCGACGCCGATACGTCGATGAAGATGGAAGGCCTGACGACATTCATGGCCAAGGACCCGAAGATCAAGAAGGTCTTCCTGATGAACCAGAACTACGCGCACGGCCAGCAGGTCGCCAAGTACGCGAAGGAGTTGCTGGCTCGCAAGCGTCCCGACATCCAGATCGTCGGTGAAGACCTGACGCCGATCGCGCAGACCAAGGACTTCTCGCCGTATGTCGCGAAGATCAAGGCGTCGGGCGCCGACACGGTGATCAGCGGTAACTGGGGCGCGGACCTCACGCTGCTGATCAAGGCCGCGAAGGAGGCCGGGCTCGAAGCGAATTTCTACACCTACTACGCCGGTGTGACCGGTACGCCGACCGTAATGGGTGCATCCGGCGACGGGAAGGTGAAGATGATTTCGTACTGGCACAACAACGTCGACAACAACGCATTCGAGCCCTACTACGTCGATTTCAAGAAGCGCTACAACGACGAGCTCTACACGGCTGCGATCTGGGAAGAACTGACGATGCTGGGCGACGCGATCAAGAAGGCCAAGTCGACCGACCCCACCAAGGTCGCGTTCGCGATGGAAGGCATGACGATCAAGGGACCGGGCGCGGGCGATGTGACGATGCGCAAGTCCGACCACCAGATGCAGATGACCTTGTACATCTCGACCTGGACCAAGGCCGACGGCAAGAAGCTGAAGTACGACGTCGAGAACACCGGCTATACCTTCCGCACCGACGCCGTGCTCGACCCCTATGTGTCGTCCACGCCGACTTCGTGCCAGATGAAGAGACCGTCAGCAGCATGATATGACAGGAGGAGCATCCGGCGATCGCTGCGATCGTCGGGTGTCGGGGCGCACGATATCGCGCGCCGTATCGACCCGCTATTTCGACCCGCTATTTCGACCTGTATCCGGGCGGAAACCGCGCGCTGTCATGAGCTCGCGGGTCTCGACAAAGGAAGGCCGTGGAGTTCTTCCTCATCTCTCTCTTGAACGGCGTGAGCTACGGGCTCCTGCTGTTCATGCTGTCGAGCGGTCTCACGCTGATCTTCAGCATGATGGGCGTGCTCAACTTCGCGCACGCGGCGTTCTACATGCTGGGCGCGTACATCGCCTATCAGATCAGCGTGGCGGTCGGGTTCTGGCCCGCGCTGGTGCTCGCGCCTGTCGTGGTCGGTGTCGTCGGCGCGCTGTTCGAACGCTATGCGCTGCGGCGCGTCCACAAGTTCGGCCACGTGCCCGAGTTGCTCGTCACCTTCGGACTGGCGTATTGCATCACCGAGTTCGTCCAATTGATCTGGGGCCGCGCGCCGGTCGACTATCGCATTCCGGCAGTGCTCGAGGGGCCGCTGTTCACCATCTTCACGACCACCTTTCCGGCCTACCGCGGCTTCATGATGCTGGTCGCGGTGCTGATGCTGGTGGGCGTCTATCTGCTGTTCACCAAGACGCGCATCGGGCTCGTGATCCAGGGCGCGCTGTCGCATCCAGAGATGGTCGAGGCGCTCGGCCACAACGTGCCGCGCGTGTTCATGATGGTGTTCGGCGGCGGTTGCGCGCTCGCGGGTCTCGCCGGCGTGATCGGCGGCAACGCCTTCGTGACCGAACCGGGCATGGCCGCCACGGTGGGCTCGATCATCTTCGTGGTGGTGGTGGGGGGCGGGATGGGTTCGCTGGTGGGGGCGTTCATCGCGTCGCGGCTGATCGGCCTCGCGCAGACCTTCGCGGTCGCGCTCGACTATTCGTTCGTCACCCTGTTCGCGAAGTACGGCACTACGCTCACCCCGGACTCGTTCGGGTACCCGGTGCTCAAGCTCACGATCGCGCAGATCGCACCGATCCTGCCGTACCTGCTGCTGGTGCTGATCCTGATCTTCAGGCCGCGAGGAATCATGGGCAAGCGCGATGACTAGCGGACCGGACGCGATGACCACTAGGGACCGCACGCGTACGCGTACGCTGAAATACGCGCCGCTCGACATCGGGCGTACGGCGCTGTGGGCGCTGTTCATCCTCGTGATGGTGGTCTCGCCGCTGATCTTCAGGTCGAGCCTGTCGCTCACGATACTGTCGCAGATCGGCACGATCATCATCGTCTGCCTGTCGTACAACATGCTGATCGGGCAGGCCGGCATGCTGAGCTTCGGCCACGCGGTCTATGTCGGCCTGGGCGCCTTCGTGGCGATCCACGTGATGAACGCGGTCTCGCACGGCGCGTTCACCGTACCCACCTCGCTGATCCCGCTGGTGGGCGGGGTCGCAGGCGCGTTCTTCGCGGTGCTGTTCGGCTACGTGACGACCAAGCGGTCGGGAACCACCTTCGCGATGATCACGCTGGGCATCGGCGAGCTGGTGGCAGCGAGTTCGCTGATGCTGCCCGAGTTCTTCGGCGGCGAAGCCGGCATCACCACCAACCGCGTGATCGGCCAGCCGGTGCTGGGCCTCACGTTCGGTCCGCAGATCCAGGTCTATTACCTGATCGCGATCTGGACTTTGATCTGCACGGCGCTGATGTACGGCTTCACGCTCACCCCGCTCGGACGCATGGCCAACGCGGTTCGCGACAATCCCGAACGCGCCGAATTCGTCGGCTACAACACCCAGCGCGTGCGCTATCTGGTCGTGATCATCGCCGGCTTCTTCGCGGGCATCGCGGGCGGTCTGGCCGCGATCAACTTCGAGATCGTCAGTTCGGAAAACGTCAGCACCGTGCGCTCGGGCGCCTATCTGCTGTTCACCTTCCTGGGCGGCGTGGGCTTCTTCTTCGG
>JBBQCA010000173.1:0-6883 GCA_038318315.1 Burkholderiales bacterium
AAGGTCAGCTTCGTGCCGATCGAGGGTGCCCGGATGTCCGGCGACGACGTCGTGATCGGTTTCGACAAGGCCACGGTCAAAGACGCGCCGAACACGGAAGCCGACGGCCAGTTGTCCGTTGAAGAAGAGCAGATCCTGTACACCTACTACGGCCGTGGTTACACGCCGACCGCCGCTGGCACGGCCCCCACCGCACCGCCACCGATCAAGGGGGCCACGACGACCGACGGGGCTTCGATGGTCCGTTCCGAGGAGGAGCTGTCGGTTGACAAGCACACCCGGGAAGCCGGGCGGGTCAAGCTGCGCAAGTGGGTCGAGACCGAGAACGTGCAGGTGACGGCTGCGGGATCACGGCTGCGCTATCGTGGGGTGGGCGATGCTCGGTCGCAGCGACGGGGTCACGCAGATAGCGCGGCCTTGACCAACGCCGATACACGCGTCATGTCCGCACGTCCGGCCAGGCGCGGCTTGAGTTCGGCCATGACCTTGCCCATCGCCTGCGGACCGCTCACGCCGAGCGTGGCGATGGTCCCGGCGATCTCATCGTTGATTTCCGCTTCGGTCAATGCCTTGGGCAGATAGATCGAGAGCACCTCGATTTCGGCCCTTTCCTTGGCGGCGAGATCGGGGCGTGCGCCCTTCTCGAATTGCGCGATCGAATCGCGGCGCTGCTTGACCAATTTGTCCACGATCGCAAGCACGTCGGAATCCGTCAGCGTGACCCGTTCGTCGACTTCCTTCTGCTTCATCGCCGCGGTCAGCATGCGGATCGTGGTGAGCCGGGCGCTGTCCTTCGCGCGCATGGCGTTCTTCATGTCTTCGGTGACGCGTTCCTGAAGGCTCATTCGAATCTCCTTCCATCGATAGGGCGCAGAGCGAATACAAAAGCCCGCTGCGGCAGGCGCCGGAGCGGGCTCGGTCAATGATTGAACCGCGGTACAGGCGCGGACCATGAGGCCCGCACCGTTCAATACATTTTTTTCGGGAGCTGCTGGCTGCGAAGGCGCTTGTAATGACGCTTCACCGCGGCGGCGAGCTTGCGCTTGCGCTCGGCGGTGGGCTTCTCGTAGAACTCGCGCGCGCGCAGTTCGGTGAGCAGGCCGGTCTTTTCAATCGTGCGCTTGAAGCGGCGCAGGGCGACTTCGAAAGGCTCGTTTTCTTTGAGGCGTACAGTCGGCATCGATCAGGGCTGGTAGAGAGGCAAAAAGCCAGGTTGGACAAAGCGAAGCCCGCGAGTCTAGCCGAGTTCCATGAAAAAAGAAACCGCGCGATGATCGCGAGGCGGGCGGCGGCATGCGTTCCGAACGGGGCAATCACACCGCCTGCCCCGCGGCGAACCCCGATGCCCATGCCCACTGGAAGTTGTAGCCGCCCAGCCATCCCGTGACATCGACCGCCTCGCCGATGAAGTACAGGCCCGGCACGCGGGCCGCTTCCAGCGTTCGCTGCGAGAGCTCGCCAGTGTCGATGCCGCCACCGGTGACCTCCGCCTTGCGAAAGCCTTCGGTGCCGTCGGGCTCCAGCGTCCAGTGTTCGAGGCCTTCGGCCAGGCCCTTGATCGCAGCGTTGGATATCTCGGCGATACGACGATCCTCCGTTGCCGCGACCGTCGCCAGCCATTGCACGGCCAGACGCTTGGGCAAATGGGTGGCGAGCACATGCGAGAGGTTCTGCCGCGACGTGTCCTTGCTCTCCAGGAGCGCGCTCGCCAGATCCAGCGATGGCACGAGGTCGATCGCGATCGGCGTGCCCGGCTTCCAGTAGTTCGAGATCTGCAGCACCGCCGGACCGGACACACCGCGATGCGTGATCAGCAGGTCCTCGCGAAATCGACCGGGGGCGATCCCGCCTTCGCAGCGAATATCGACTTCGAGCGCGACGCCGCTCAGTGCCGCGAACGGTGCCCACAGGTCGGCGGCAAAGGTCAGCGGAACCAGCGCCGGCCGCGGCTCGATCACGCGCATGCCGAAGCGCCTGGCGACGCGATACGCGAAATCGCTCGCGCCGATCTTGGGAATCGACAGGCCGCCGGTGGCGATCACGACACGCTCTGCGTAAAGCACGCCCGCATCCGTGTCGATGCGAAAACGCCGCGCCCCGGCCGGCGTCTCCACGCCAACACCGGCGATGCGCACCGGCCGGCGCCATTCGACGTTCCCCGTCTGGCATTCGGCCACCAGCATCGCGATGATGCGTTCGCTCGCATCGTCGCAGAACAATTGACCGCGATGCTTCTCGTGATAGCCGATGCGATGGCGCTTGACGAGGTCGACGAAGTCGCGCGGCGTGTAGCGCGCCAGCGTGGCACGCGCGAAGTCCGGGTTCTCCGAAAGAAAATTCTCGATGCCGACGTCGCGGTTCGTGAAATTGCATCGACCGCCGCCGGAGATGCGGATCTTCTCGGCCAGCTTCTGCGCATGGTCGAGCAGGACCACCGACCGGCCGCGCTGTCCCGCCACGGCCGCGCACATCATGCCCGCGGCGCCGGCTCCGATCACCGCGACATCGAAGCTCCCCGTCATCGATCGAGCTTGTCGCGGCAATAGGTGTCCAGGAATCGCTGCATCGCGAACGCCTCGGGTTGCCACGAGGTCTTCAGCAGGCAATCCGTCAGCCGATAGAGATAGGTCTGGGCCCCACGGGCGACGCCGTCATCGCACGCAAGCGCCAGCGACGCGCGCAGGTAGTCGTCGCCTTCGAAATGATCGAGCCGCGCGAGGTCGGCATCGTCCACGTCCAGGTACAGCACGCCCTCGACCGACGCGCCCGGCTGCGCGACCATGCCGGGATAGGTCTGGTCCCGCACCTCGAAGCGCGCATGGCCATCGAGCCGCGCGCGCACCGATCGATAGTCGCCGGCGACCACGCGCGTCCAGACCTCGGGGAACATCAGCGAGCCGTAGGTGAAGATGTTCGTGCTCATCGTCCGCTCCCGGGATGCGTGACGTGCCAGCAGCGATGGATGCGCCGATCGCGAAAGTCTTCGGGCACGGTCTTGCCGCTGATCTCGACGAAGTTCGCGCGCTGCTGAATCAGCGGATCGAGTTCGAAGCTGCGCAGATTGGTCGAAAAGAACAACTCGCCGCCGGGTGCGAGCAACGCGAGACACTGCCGGATCAGCCACGGATGATCGCGCTGCACGTCGAGGATGCCCTGCATCGCTTTCGAATTGGAGAAGGTCGGCGGATCGAGCACGATCAGATCGACCGCGTCCCGATCGCCCGCTTCGAACGCGGCCACGGCGTCACGCAGCCAGGTGAAGACGTCGGCGCGAATCACGCGATGCCGCCCGAGGTCGATGCGATTCAGGCGCAGGTTGCGCTCGGCCCAATCGCTGTAGGTGTTCGAGAGATCGACACTCTCCGACGTCAGCGCGCCGACCTTCGCTGCGTAAACAGTGAAGCTCGCCGTATAGGAGAAAAGATTCATGAAGCGCCTGCCGCGCGCACGCGCACCCACCATCGCGCGCGTTTCGCGATGATCGAGAAACAGGCCGGTGTCGAGATAACCATGCAGGTTGACCAGGAAGCGATGGCCGCCCTCGCGAACGATCAGGTCGGCTTCGTCGCGACCGGTAGCCAGGTGCTGCGCCGACTTCTCGCCCTTCACGCGCTGTCGCGCGCGATGCTTGACCACGATGCGGTCGCGTTCGACGGCAAGCGTCTCGACCGCGGTATCGATCACATGGGCCATCCATTCGTGATGTTCGGTGGGCGTCTGCTGCCATCCGGTATCGACCTCCTGCAATTGCAGCCAGGTCTCGGTCGCTTCGGGACGATCGAGCACCTCCGTATCGAAGCGATCGATGATCAACGGAAACTCCGGCACATCGCGATCGTAGATGCGGTACGCATGAATGTCCGACCGCCCGGCCCACTTGCGCAGATGTCGCGCGTTCTTCGCGAGGCGATTCTGAAAATGGGAGAGGTCGGTCACGGACAGAATTGTACTGGCCGGCTTTTCGGCAATGCGTTCCGGACGCGATACTTCGATGCGCGACGAAGCATCGCGGCGCGGGGGCGCGTGATCATCGACAACATGCATGGCCGCCGCTATCCACCCAGGAGGGCCCGATGAAGACCACCCCCGAACCACGCTTCGCGCGTATCGCATCCATGATCGGCGACCCGACTCGCGCACGCATGCTCGCGCATCTGCTCGACGGCACGCTCGCCACCGCAGGCGAACTGGCGCGCGCCGTCGATGTGACCCCGCAGACCGCCAGCGCGCATCTCTCCAAGTTGCTCGACGCCGAATTGGTGAGCATGCGCGCGCAAGGACGGCATCGGTATTTCAAGCTTGCCGACGGCGATATCGCGCACGCGCTCGAAGCGTTGGCGATCGTTGCCGAGCGCGATACGACGACCGATCCCGGTCGAGACAAATGGTCGCTTGCCGCCTATCGGCCGCTGCGCGAAGCGCGCAGTTGTTATGGGCACCTGGCCGGCAGGCTCGGCGTGCATCTGCACGATGCGCTGATCGAGCGCGATGTGCTGGTCCAGGACGATGGTCGTTTTCGGCTGGCCGATTTGGGCCGCATATGGTTGAGCAAACTCGACTTCGACGCGAGCGGCATGCTGTGCTCGAACGCGCGCGGCGCCCGCGGCATCGTCTACCCCTGCGTCGACTGGTCCGAGCGCCGCGACCATTTCGCCGGACCGCTCGCGGTCGGGCTGCTCGATCACTTCATCACGAAGCGATGGATCGCTCGCGTGCCCGACTCACGCGCGCTGTCGGTCAGCGCGCGGGGTCGTCGCGCGTTGCACGATCTGCTCGGCCGCAACTTCGAACTGAGCTGACGGCGGGCGAGATCGCACGCGATCTCGCACCACCCGCTTCGCCGAACCGGCCCTCACCCCATGTGCAGCCCGCCGTTCAACGAGAAGTCCGCACCCGTCGCATAGCCGCCTTCGTCGGATGCGATCCACGCGACGATCGAGGCGATCTCTTCGGGAAGCCCGAGGCGCTTGACCGGGATGCCCGCCACGATCTTGTCGAGCACGTCCTGACGAATCGCGCGGACCATGTCGGTGCCGACGTAGCCCGGCGACACTGTGTTGACGGTCACGCCCTTGGACGCGACCTCCTGCGCCAGCGCCATCGTGAAGCCGTGGAGGCCGGCCTTGGCGGTCGAGTAGTTGGTCTGGCCGAACTGGCCCTTCTGCCCGTTGATCGAGCTGATGTTGACGACGCGGCCCCAGCCGCGCTCGACCATGTCGTCGATCACCTGCTTGGTGACATTGAAGAGCGAGTTCAGGTTGGTGTCGATCACCGCGCTCCAATCGTCCCGGCTCATCTTGCGGAACATCCCGTCCTTGGTGATGCCGGCGTTGTTGACGAGGACGTCCACCGGTCCGTGCTCGTCCTTGACCTTCTTGAACGCTTCGACGGTCGAGTCCCAGTCGCCGACGTTGCCGACCGACGCATAAAAGGTGTAGCCCCCGGCGGTTTGCTCATCGAGCCATTTCTTGAAGTCGCGACTCGGTCCGCAGCCCGCCACCACCAGATAGCCGTCCTTGTGCAGCCGTTGACAGATCGAAGTTCCGATCCCCCCCATGCCACCGGTCACGTATGCGATGCGTTGTGCCATGTCGTCTCCTGATTGTGGTTGTGTATTTTTTTGGCCTAACCGGGTATCACGCGCGCTCCACGCACATCGCAACGCCCATGCCGCCGCCGATGCACAGCGATGCGAGACCCTTCTTCGCATCGCGCCGCTGCATTTCATAAAGCAATGAAACGAGGATGCGACATCCCGAGGCGCCGATCGGATGGCCGATCGCGATCGCGCCGCCGTTGACGTTGATCTTCGAGGTGTCCCAACCCATCTGCTGATTGACCGCACAGGCCTGTGCCGCGAACGCTTCGTTGATCTCCATCAGGTCGAGCTGATCGGCAGTCCATCCGGCCTTGGCCAACGCACGCTTGGAGGCGCTGACAGGGCCCATGCCCATGATGCGCGGCTCGACGCCGGTGGTTGCGAACGACGTGATCCGCGCGAGCGGTTTCAGTCCGAGTTCCTTTGCCTTGGCGGCCGTCATGACCACCACCGCCGCGGCGCCATCGTTGAGACCCGACGCGTTGGCCGCGGTCACCGTGCCGTCCTTCGAGAATGCGGGCCGCAAGCCGGAGAGCGCATCGCTCTTCACGCCGTGACGAATGAACTCGTCGGTCTCGAACGAAATCGGGTCGCCTTTCTTCTGCGCAATCGCAAGCGGCAGGATCTCGTCCTTGAAGCGCCCGGCCTTCTGCGCGGCTTCGGCCTTGTTCTGCGACGCGACCGCGAACGTGTCCTGCATTTCGCGCGTGATCGAAAATTCCTTCGCGACGTTCTCGGCGGTGGTGCCCATGTGGTACTGGTTGTACACGTCCCACAGGCCATCGACGATCATGGTGTCGACCAGCTTCCAGTCGCCCATGCGCTGGCCGTCGCGCGAGTTGGGCAAGACGTGCGGCGCGGCGCTCATGTTCTCCTGGCCGCCGGCAACCACGATCTCCGAATCGCCGTGCGCAATCGCCTGCACGGCGAGCATCACGGCCTTGAGACCCGAGCCGCACACGACGTTGATCGTCATCGCGGGAATCGCAACCGGAATGCCCGACTTGATCAAGGCCTGGCGCGCCGGGTTCTGTCCGGCGCCCGCGGTCAGCACCTGGCCCAGGATGACTTCGGACACCTGATCGGGCGCGAGCTTCGCGCGTTCGAGCACACCCTTGATCACGTGCGCGCCGAGTTCGGGCGCCGGAATTTTCGCCAGCGAGCCGCCGAATTTTCCAACGCCAGTTCTGCCTGCTGACACGATGACGATGTCGTCCATGGTGATCCTGTGATCGATACGGCTTGATGGATTTGAAAGAGAACCTGACCTCGGTCAGGTCGCAC
>JBBQCA010000174.1:0-6764 GCA_038318315.1 Burkholderiales bacterium
GTGGCGCATCGCAATTTCGTTGGCACGCCAGCGCACATAGGCCATCAAGCAGAGCACGGCCGCAAGCAAACTGAGAACGACGGCCAAAATCAGGACCACGATGTGCGGACTCAGTTTCGTGGAGAACTGGTCGAGCAGAACACCGCCGGCCAGCAACGCGAGGGCTGTTCGAATCCATGCGAGGAACGTACGTTCATTGGCCAGCGAAAATCGGTAATCCGGCTCCTCGCCTTCCTGTCGCCATCGCGGTTCGCGCATCCAGTGTTCCTCCCCCGATTTCAATGATGTTGCATGCACGGCGCCGGTCCCCGTTACCTGCGAAGACAGCGATGCGCACCGCCTACCCCTGCTCTGCGAACTTCGTTGCACGATTCGGTGAGCGCGCGATCAGCGCCGCACTAACCGCCGAGACCACGCCCGCAAACAGAACATACATGCAGATCTGCCATGGCTCACCACCTCCCGACTTGAGCAATGCTGTCGCAACGATCGGCGTGATGCCCGACGCGAAGATGCCCGAGAACTGATAGACGAACGAGATACCGGTGTAGCGTACGTCGGCTTCGAACAGGTCGCAAAAGAGAGCCGCCTCGGGACCGTAGATCGATGCGTACAGGATGCCGAACGGCACGGCGATCGCGACCCAGATCAGCATCACGTTGCCGCCACTGTGGGTCATCAGCCAGAAGGCGGGGAAGGCCGAGATCGCCGTGATCAGCGAGCCCCACATGTAGACCTTGGTGCGACCGACGCGATCCGACAGGCGACCGAAGAACGGAATCGTGAAAAGCATCACTATGGCCGCGGCCATCACGCCGAGCAGAGCTTCGGTCCGACTGATCTTGATGGTGCTCGTCAGGTAGTTGATCGAGAATACTGCAAAGATGTTGAAGAACACGCCGTCGATATAGCGTGCACCCATGCCCTTCAACACATTGCCAGGATAGCGTCGCAGCATGTCAATAAACGGAATGCGCAGTTCAGCGTTGCGTGCCTTGAGCGCGGCAAACTCGGGCGTCTCCTGAACTTTCAGGCGGATGTACAGGCCGACTCCGACCATCAGGCCCGAGAGCAGGAACGCGAGCCGCCAGCCCCAGGCAAGGAATTGCTCGTCGTTCAACAGCGACGACAGCAGTGCGACCACGCCCGAGGCCATGCACAGGCCGATTGCCAAGCCGATCTGTGGCAGCGACGCGTAGAAGCCGCGCTCTTCCTTCGGCGCGTATTCGTAGGCCATCAACACCGCGCCACCCCATTCGCCGCCCAGGCCTATGCCCTGCAGCACGCGCAGCAACAGCAACAACAGCGGCGCACCGATGCCGATCTGCGCGTAGGTTGGCACCAGCCCGATCAGGAAGGTCGCCACGCCCATGATCATCAAGGTGATGATCAGCATGCTCTTGCGCCCGACCTTGTCGCCGAAGTGGCCGAAGATCACGCCCCCCAGCGGGCGGGTCACGAACCCGACCGCGAAGGTCGTGTAGGCGAGCAGGGTCGAGACCACGGGGTCGCTGCCCGGGAAGTACAACTTGTTGAAGACGATACCGGCCACGACGCCGTACAGGAAGAAGTCGTACCACTCGATGCTCGCTCCGACCAAGGCCGATATCACGACCCGGCGTATCGCTTTCTCGTCCTTCGTGCTCATGTTGTCTCCGATGAAGTCCGGTTGCTGGATGCCCGATGCGGGCTGTTTTCTTCGCGCCATTGTGGGGGCTTCAGCGACCCCTGGCGTCGTCGCGAATCATGTCGGCGGCCTTCTCCGCCATCATCACCGCCGGACCGTTGGTGTTGCCCGACACCAAGGTTGGCATCACCGAACAGTCGATCACGCGCAGCCCCGCCACACCGTTGACACGCAGCCGCGGATCGACGACCGCCAACCCGTCCACACCCATGCGGCAGGTGCCGGTGGGGTGAAAGATCGTCGCGCCGTTGTCACGGCAGAACTCCAGCAAGTCGGCGTCGCTCGCGGCATCGGGACCGGGTTTGACCTCACGCTTCACATACGGCCGCATCGCGGCGGACGAGGCAATCGCGCGTGCCGCCTTCATGCCCGCGATGGCGGTGCGCCGATCGAGGTCGGTTGCAAGATAGTTCGGCTGCATCTCTGGCGGCTCGTACGGATCGGTCGATCGGATGCGGATGTGGCCGCGCGACTCGGGGCGCAACTGGCAGATCGACATCGTGAAGCCGGAGAACGGATGGACTTTCCCGCCGGCCATGTCGGCCGACAAGGTCGCGACGTGGAACTGGATATCGGGCCTGGCGGCCTCGGCGCTACCTCGTGCGTCATGCCGCGCGCGCATGAAGCAACCGCCCTGATTGATGCCTATCGCCAGCGGCCCCGAGCGAAACAGCAGCCACTGCAGGCCGATCTTCATCTGGCCGAACCAGGAATTGAGCTGATCGTTGGTGGTGATCGGCTTCGTGCATTCGTAAGTCAGACGAATCTGCAGGTGGTCCTGCAGGTTCTCGCCGACACCGGGCGCGTCCGCCACAACCGGGATGCCGAGCCTGTCGAGCAATGCGCGCGGCCCGATGCCCGAGAGCTGAAGCAGTTGCGGCGACTGGATCGAGCCGGCCGCGAGCAGCACTTCGGCGCGGCAGCCCGCGCTCTTGATGGTGCCGCCCTGACGATATCGGACCCCGACCGCACGCTTGCCCTCGAGGATCAGCCCTGCCGCGAACGCATCGGTCTCGATGCGCAGGTTCGGGCGATGTTTGGCCGGCGTCAGGTAAGCCTTCGCCGTGCTGCAGCGCCAGCCCTTCGATGTGGTGAGTTGGTAGTACCCCGCACCTTCCTGCCGCGCGCCGTTGAAATCGTCGGTGCGTGGCACACCGATCTGCCGAGCACCGTCGATAAAAGCCTCGATCAACTCGTGCCTCGCGCCGATATCCGAAACCTTCAACGGTCCGTCGCCACCATGGAACGGAATCGCGCCACGCTGGTTCCCCTCGGACTTGACGAAGTATGGCAACACGTCGTCATAACCCCAGCCGGTGTTGCCGAGCGTCGCCCAATGATCGTAGTCCTCGCGCTGGCCACGGATGTAGATCAGACCATTGATAGCACTCGAGCCGCCGAGCGTCTTGCCGCGCGGCCAGTAGATCCGACGCCCGTTCATGTTGGGATCGGGGTCGGTGTGGAAGCACCAGTTGTACGTCGGGCTCCACATGGTCTTGCCGTACCCGATCGGCAGATGAATCCAGAGCGAGCGGTCGGGTGGTCCCGCTTCGAGCAGAAGCACCCGTGTAGCGGGGTCTTCGCTCAGGCGCGCAGCGAGTACGCAACCGGCCGAACCGGCGCCTACCACGATGTAGTCGAATTCTTCTTTGTCGTCGTCGCGCATCTGTCGTAATCGAATGGCCCCGCTGCCCACCAGACCTCGCGAATATGCGAAGTATCGAGAGGCCTACCGGTGGGACAGCTCCCTAGACCTTGCCCTTCCACGGCACCAGAACTCGCTCGATGTAGCGCATCAGCAAGTCGAAAGCGAAGGCGAAGAGGCCGATGACGATGATACCCATGATCACCGTATCACTCGCCAGGAACTCCGCCGCGTTGAGCACCAAGAAGCCCAGTCCGCGTGTCGCCGCGACCATTTCAGCAGCCACCAGTGTGGTCCATCCCACGCCGATGCCGATGCGCATGCCGGTAAAGATCTCGGGCATCGCGGCCTTCAGGATCACATGCCAGACGATCTGCAATCGACTTGCGCCCATCGCATACGCGGCGTGGATCTGCTCCATCGAAACCGAACAAACGCCGGCGCGTGCCGAGATCGCCATCGGAGCGAAGATCGCCAGATAGATCAGCAGGATCTTGGAGAATTCCCCGATGCCGAACCAGATGATGACCAGAGGCAGGTAGGCCAGGGGCGGAAGCGGTCGATAGAACTCGATCGGCGCATCGAAGATGCCGCGCATCACGCGGTTGGTGCCCATCAGGATACCGATCGGTATGGCAGTGACACACGCCAGAAAAAATGCGCCGAACACGCGCGACAGGCTGGTCAGGGTGTGTTGCCACAGCGTCGAATTCGCCACGCCTTCGGTCGACGCGAGCACGAACTTTTCCCACACCGACTGCGGGGTCGGCAGGAACAGCGGCTTGACCCAACCCATGTTGGTGATGACGAACCAGGCCACGACCAACGCGATCGCGGTGACGATGCTGATCGTCGTGCTGCTGCCGTGACCCGGCGCGCCGTACACCTCGCCGGGAGTCGCGGCCTTTCTCGCGAAGATGCGCATCAGGCCGCTAGACTGGACAGCCGCACCAGCCCCCGCTTGCACGACCCCCAACTGTGTCGACGAAAATTTGATGATCTTAGACATGGACCACCTCTTGGCTGGATTCGGCGGCCAACTCGTCGCCATAGATGATGCCAAGGATCTTCTCGCGCATCTGGATGAAATCGGGACTGGACTTCACGGCCCGGGCATCGCGATTCTCAAGGAAGCGCCGGTTGAAATCGAGGTTGTAGGTGTTGGTGATGCGGCCGGGTCGCGGCGACATGACGATCACGCGGTTGCCGAGAAAGAGCGCCTCTTCGACGCTGTGCGTGATGAAGAAGAACATCTTCCCGGTCTTCTGCCAGACGTCGAGCAACAGCTCCTGAATGGTTTCGCGAGTGAGCGCGTCGAGCGCAGCCATCGGCTCGTCCATCAGCAAGGTCGCCGGATTGCAGGTCAGCGCGCGCGCGATGCCCACGCGTTGCTGCATGCCGCCGGACAGCTGATAGATCATGTGCCGGTGGAAGTCCTGCAATCCCACAAGGGCCAGATTGCGCGCGGCGATCTCCTGCCGCTCTTTTTTCCCTACGCCTTGCAGCTTCAGACCGAACTCGGTGTTGTCCATGACGTTGAGCCACGGCAGCAGCGCGTGCTTCTGAAAAACCACGCCGCGGTCGCTGCCGGGGCCGGTAATCTCGCGGCCGCCGAGCAGCAGCTTGCCTTTCGAAGGCGAAGAAAACCGGCCATCATGTTGAGCAGCGTTGTCTTTCCGCAGCCGGACGCGCCGAGCGCGACGACGAAGTCACCTTCGTTGATCGTCAGGTCGACGTTGTCGAGCGCTTGTACCTGCTCGCCCGGTTTTCGGCCGGGAAAAATGACACTCACGTGGTCTACCTGCATGGTTTGGTTCTGGGCTGCCATCGACGTGCTCCTTCTGCATTCGTGAGACGGGATCGATCCTCTACTTCGACGCCGCCTGTGCGTATTTCGCGGTGATCGCCGTGCCGTAGTCCGGCAACACCTTGTCGATCTGGCGCTGGCTCTTCAGGAACTCGGCGCTCTTGGTGAGCGCACGCAGCGCGCCGCCGTCCTTGCCGCCGCCCAGCCATTCGGCCGAGGCCTGCTCCTGTGCCGTCGGAAAGACCAGCAGCTTGAGGGACTCGACGTCGTCGTCGGCCTTGCCACCGACCAGCTTGACCATTCCCTTGACCTCGGGCGATTGGACGGTCCACTTCGCGCCGTTGGCCCGGTAGTCGGCGTACGACTGCGCGAGTACCTGCGTGAACTTGGACATGAAGTCCGCGTTCTTCTCGGCCCATGCCTTGCTGACGACGAGGCCGTCAAAGGTGGGAACGCTCTTCTTGCCGACTTCCTCCGACGTGACGATGGTCTTGCCGGTCTTCTGGATTTCGGTCAGCGCAGGCGGCCATACATATGCGGCGTCGATGTCGCCTCGCGCCCACGCGGCAACGATCTGCGGCGGCTTCATGTTGAGGATCTGCACATCGCCCGGCTTGATGTGCCAGATCTGTTCCAGCGCAATCAGCAGATGGAAGTGCGAAGTGGACACGAAGGGCACAGCGACCTTCTTCCCTTTGAGGTCGGCCGGGGAATTGATGCCCGAGCCGTTGCGCGCGATCAGCGCTTCCGACTTGCCGATGTTGTCGAGGATCCAGAATAGCTGGACGTCGACGCCTCGGGTCGCCGCGGCGGCGATCCCGGTCGATCCCAGCACGCCGACCGGCACGTCGCCCGAGGCGAATGCGCTGGTGATGTCGCCGGCTGAAGAGAACTGGCGCCAATCGATCTTGTAGCCGGTCGCCTTTTCGAAACTGCCATTCGCGATCGCGGTCAGGAATGGACCGACGATCAGTTGATAGCCGATCGTGACCGTCTTCTCCTGCGCGAAAGCGGTTCCGGGATTGAGCATGGTCGCGCCCGCAAGGGAGCCCAACAGCACGCTGACAGCAGTCAGATTGAAATCGCGACGTGAAAAAATCTTCTTCATGGCGGCCCTCGGGTTGGAGTGGTTCAGGTTGCAGAACAGACGATGATCAAGTGCGCGTGAGACGGGCACTCCGACTTCGTGCAGCGCCATCCGTCGACGCCGACTGTGCCCCCTAGATCGGCCAGAGAAAAGGGCCAGCGGTCTGCGTCGCATGGAGCCAGCGACAGGTTCTTACCCTCGTATACCGGTCGGCAGTCGCTGCCCTTCGGGCTTCAGTGCCGGTCGCACATCGGAGCACGCGGAAGGCATTGGTCTTCTGCGTTCGCCCCGCGCCTGCGCAAGTTCGTCCACGGCGAGGCCGAGAGCACAGATACCGGCCGGTATCTGTGCGGCTGCAATCGAAGACAGGCGCAGCCGGAAGTAGGGGCAGGGATATGGAGGCTTGAGGAAGAACACTTCACCGGATTCGATCAGCACGCCGTGGCTGCGTGCCATCAACGAAAGCTCCGCGGCATCGACCCAGATGGGCGCGCGGACCCAGATCGACGCCCCGCCTTGCGGCAGAACGAACTCGAAG
>JBBQCA010000175.1:0-6754 GCA_038318315.1 Burkholderiales bacterium
ATCACCAAGGCCTCGCTGTCGACCGACTCGTTCATCTCGGCCGCATCGTTCCAGGAAACCACGCGTGTTCTCACCGAAGCCGCGATCATGGGCAAGCGCGACGAACTCCGCGGCTTGAAGGAGAACGTCATCGTCGGTCGTCTGATCCCGGCCGGTACCGGTCTCGCGTTCCACATCGCCCGCAAGGCGAAGGAATTGTCGGAGGCCAAGGACCGCGAACTGGCAGCGCAGCAGGAGCTCGAGGCATTGGCGGTTGCGAGCGAAGCAGCTACTGCGGCAGAGACGGCGGGGTCCTGATGCGCGAAGGCGCATCGACCGCGTGTCGTCCGCGCCGTCGTCAGTTCGGCAATCGATGAAGCACAAGCCCGAGGCAGAGATGCCTCGGGCTTTTTTTTGCGCAAGGCCATGAACTCAAGCGTTCTCATCACCGGCGGCGCCGGCTATATCGGCTCGCACACCTGCGTGGAGTTGATGGCTGCCGGCTTCACGCCGGTGATCGTCGACAACCTCGTCAACAGCAAACGTGAAGCCGTTGCGCGCATCGCGCGCATCGCGGGGCGCGAGCCGATCTTCATCGAAGCCGATGTGCGCGATGTCGACGCGCTCGATCGCGTGTTCGCCGCGCATCGCATCGATGCGGTGATTCATTTCGCTGGGTTGAAGGCGGTGGGCGAATCGGTCGAGCAGCCGCTTGCCTACTACGACAACAACGTCAACGGCACACTCGTGCTGGTCGCCGCGATGCATCGCGCGAACGTCAAGCGGCTGGTGTTCAGTTCATCGGCCACGGTCTATGGCGCGCCGCATGCGCTGCCGATCCGCGAGGATTTTCCGATCCAGACCACCAATCCCTACGGCGCGTCGAAGGCGATGATCGAGCGCGTCCTCACCGATGTCGCGCTTGCGGATCCGGCCTGGCGCATCGCGCTGTTGCGCTATTTCAATCCGGTCGGCGCGCACGAGAGCGGGCTGATCGGCGAGGACCCGACGGGCGTTCCCAACAACCTTATGCCCTATGTCGCGCAGGTTGCGGTCGGCAAGCTCGCGCGGGTCACCATTCACGGCGACGACTACCCGACGCGCGACGGCACCGGCGAGCGCGACTACATCCACGTCGTCGATCTCGCGCGCGGGCATCTCGCGGCGCTCGAGCATCTCGACGAGCTCGACGGCGCCGAGGCGATCAACCTGGGAACCGGCAGAAGCAGCACGGTGCGCGAGATGATCGCGGCGTTCGAAGCTGCTTCGGGCCGACGCATCGCACACGTCGTCGGACCGCGCAGGCCGGGCGACATCGCGAGTTGCTATGCGGATGTTCAACACGCCGCTTCGCGATTGGGTTGGCGCGCCGATTTCGGGCTTCAACGCATGTGTATCGATTCGTGGCGATGGCAACAGGGCAATCCCGCTGGCTACGGACCAGCCGCATCCTGATCCGCGGTTCCGACGCGTGCGCCCGCGCGTCGGATGCGGTAGCGGCAATGCAACTACGCTAGACAGCCCGTTGCATTTAAGCTTAGACCGCAATATTTTTTTGTCCGCGGTTGCAGTCGTAGCAATGCCTCGCTCTATCTGCGCAGTTGAGCGTGCTGCGCCATCTCTGCTCCCTGGTCCCAGGTGAGCGTCCTGCGCAGATGTGACGGCAGCTTCATCATCGAGGTCGTGAGTGCCTCTCGGACCGCGCCAGCGCCGTGGCCTGCCAGCGGCGGCCCGTTCCTCTCTGGCGGCGTTCCATTCTCATGCATGCGGGGAAGGTGCAGCAGCATCGTAAAGCGAGAGCTTGGTAGATCGCCTCGTGCGATACCCGCATCGAACTATGTCGGGGAAGTCAATCGGCAATCTGTTCGCGATCTGCTGTGGGCTCCACGAGGACGCCCAATGTCGACGGCTGCCTTGTCACTCGGCAGACCTTGAGCGATTGCATTCCAGAAGCGCTGGCGTTCTCCCTTCAGATTAATGCCAGGCCGCCCAACGGAACCCACTGCTGGGCGCACTCCGCGCCGACAGCGACCGTGTATTGCCGATCCCATTGCAACTCCTTCAGTTGAAGGTGTTGCGACGACCAGTTGAATGCGCGCAGTACTGCTCACACGCCTCACCGTTCGTTGATCTAAATCAAATTAGTCTGCGATTAGTCGCGGAGGATCACAAACAGACGCTAAAATGCTCCAAGGATGACATCTGAATTTATTGAGTGAGTCAGGGTGAGGTTTTAAACGTAGAAACAAAAATCCTTGCTCGCTGCAGTGGCAAATGCAAGAAGGAGGGAACGGGCCAAGATATACAAATTAATTTTTTTTTTGCGGGGTCAAGCCATGAAGAACCTTACGAAAAGTGAACATCTTCCTTGCTGGAGGCGTTATGTTCGTTTTCACCTGTTGGCTGTGGGCGTAGTTTTCTTGTTTGGGTCAAGCGCTTCATATGCTCACGCAGCACTAGATATTGTTAGCGGTAGCCTGTGGGAGGCCAGCATCGATCAGATTACTTGGATACCAGCTTTCGCACCTTATCCTAACCCTGTGACCAAGCCCAACCCAAGTCTAGGTGACCCTCATTCGGTCCCCACCGTCCCAGGCACAACCAACGGGAAGTTAATGTGGTACTGGCCAGGGCCAGGACTCCCAAATGGCCAAAACGGGCCGGACCATGTATATTTCCGCTATAGCTTCGACCTTCCCGGCCCATTAGATCTTGGCCCTGGTGCTCCATTTGGCGTCTGGGTAGCAGCGGATGACTGGATGCATTTAAAGGTCAATGGCTTTGATGTGGCGACATATTCGCTTGACGCGCATAAAGATCCTGTCACCGGCCAACCGATTCCCATGCTGATCGTTGATCCATTCGATAGTGCGCTGAATAAGAATGGTCACAATACGCTAATCATTGAAGCTGCCGACGGGGGATGTCTGGAATCTGCGCTTACCTGTCCAGGTTTTAACCGAGGATTTGAATGGGTGTTCTTCGATGCGCAATTCAGAGGTGACGGTACCCCACCTTTATTTGTGACCCCTGAACCCGCATCGCTCACTCTCCTAGCCCTCGGGCTGGCCGGACTCGGCCTCAGCAGGCGCAAGCTGACATAGTCGCAGCAGTTCTCTAATAGTCCCCGCTTCGGCGGGGGTTTTTTTCAGCGTTTTTGCTGACATTCCCAATGTAGTTCAATGCCCAATAATAGTCGGTCGTCGACTTCTCGTTAGGGTCTGGCTAGCCGCCGGGATCACTGATATGCGCCGCGGCATGGATGGAGTGGCATCCTTGTGCAAACCGCATTGCAGGAAGATCCCTCCGCCGGGCATCTGTTCGTCTTCCGCGCCCAGCGCGGTGATCTGATCAAAATGCTGTGGTGGAGCGGCGACGGCATGAATCTATATGCGAAGCGCCTGGAACGCGGTCGCTTCGTGTGGCCGCAAGCGACCGCCGGCAGCGTGCGCTTGTCCGCAGCGCAACTATCGATGCTGGTAGAGGGTAGGGACTGGCGCCGCCGGCCCACTTCGCTCCCGCCCCACGCTCATACCTCTTTGGAATCACGAGCGCGCCTCCAGGCTCATACCTCGTTGGACAAGACTTACTGTTGACCTAGCCCTGGGGCATAGGCATAATCACGCGTCTTGGCTCGCCCGTGCCGGCGTTCTTTGAATCGTTGCGCATGCATGCCCTCGTGCAACGAGCTCGCGCCGAATGCCCGCGGTGCAAACGATTCCAAGCTCGCTTCATATTAAAAATGCTGTCCGGCCGCGATCGCGAGTCCGGACTCCCAGTTTCGATCAGATAGGCAACACGACCCGCAATGCCAACCATCAATCAGCTCGTCCGCAAGCCCCGCGTTTCCGCGACGATCAAGAGCAAGAGTCCTGCGCTGCAGGACTGCCCGCAACGCCGCGGTGTGTGCACGCGTGTGTACACCACCACGCCGAAGAAGCCGAACTCGGCGCTGCGCAAGGTCGCCAAGGTTCGTTTGACCAATGGATTCGAGGTGATCTCGTACATCGGCGGCGAAGGGCACAACCTGCAGGAGCACTCGGTGGTGCTGATCCGCGGTGGCCGCGTTAAGGATTTGCCGGGCGTGCGCTATCACATGGTCCGCGGTTCGCTCGATACGCAAGGTGTCAAGGATCGCAAACAGTCGCGCTCGAAGTACGGTGCGAAGCGTCCGAAGGCAGCGAAGTAATACCGAATAGTTTCCCGTCGGCGGCGCTCGCTGTCGACGATATCCGCGATTCGAAGTTAGATCGACTCGCCCTCTAAGTAAGTGGCGCCCCTATGTCGAAAAATTCGGCATCGTTGGGTGACCGCGAAGCGCGAACAAGCGCGCTTCAACTGAAAAAGGAATGTCATGCCACGTCGTCGTGAAGTCCCCAAACGCGAAATCCTGCCCGACCCCAAGTTCGGCAGCGTCGATGTCGCGAAGTTTTCCAACGTGATCATGCTGGCCGGCAAGAAGGCCGTCGCCGAGCGGATCATTTACGGCGCGTTCGACACCATCTCCGCCAAGGGCGGCAAGGATCCTCTCGAAGTGTTCACGCTGGCTCTGTCCAACGTCCGCCCCATGGTTGAAGTCAAGAGCCGTCGCGTCGGCGGCGCCAACTACCAGGTGCCGGTCGAAGTGCGTCCGATTCGCCGCATGGCGCTGGCGATGCGCTGGTTGCGCGAAGCGGCCGTCAAGCGCAGCGAGAAGTCGATGGCCCTGCGTCTGGCCGGTGAACTGATGGACGCGGCCGAAGGACGCGGCGGTGCGATGAAGCGGCGCGACGAAGTGCACCGCATGGCCGAGGCCAACAAGGCCTTCTCGCACTTCCGCTTTTAGTTGACTGCATGATGCCCGGCCCATCCAAGGGGCTGGCGATTCATACGTTTTTTTTCAAGGAGCCTCGTGACGGGCTCCTTGGACTTTCAGAGGCAGACCATCGTGGCACGCAAGACCCCCAGCGAGCGCTATCGCAACATCGGTATTTCGGCGCACATCGACGCCGGCAAGACGACGACCACCGAGCGCATCCTGTTCTACACCGGTGTCAATCACAAGATCGGCGAAGTCCATGACGGCGCCGCGACGATGGACTGGATGGAGCAGGAGCAGGAGCGCGGCATCACGATCACGTCGGCTGCGACAACGTGCTTCTGGAAGGGCATGAGCGGGACTTATCCCGAGCATCGCATCAACATCATCGACACGCCCGGACACGTCGACTTCACGATCGAGGTCGAGCGTTCGATGCGCGTGCTCGACGGCGCGTGCATGGTCTATGACTCGGTTGGCGGCGTGCAGCCCCAGTCCGAAACGGTCTGGCGTCAGGCCAACAAATACAAGGTGCCGCGTCTGGCGTTCGTCAACAAGATGGACCGCGTAGGCGCCGATTTCTTTCGTGTGTACGACCAGATGAAGTCGCGCCTGAAGGCCAATCCCGTCCCCATCCAGATCCCGGTCGGCGCCGAAGACAGCTTCACCGGCGTCGTCGACCTGGTGAAGATGAAGGCGATCAGTTGGGACGAGGCCACGCAAGGCACCAAGTTCGAATACAGCGAGATCCCGGCGAACCTGATCGCGCTCGCCAACGAGTGGCGCGACAAGATGATCGAGGCCGCGGCCGAAGCCAACGAGGACTTGATGAACAAGTATCTCGAAGGCAAGGCGCTGACCGAAGACGAGATCAAGCTGGGCCTGCGCACGCGCACCATCGCCGGAGAAATCCACCCGATGCTGTGTGGCTCCGCGTTCAAGAACAAGGGCGTGCAGGCGATGCTCGATGCGGTGCTCGACTACATGCCCGCGCCCACCGACATTCCGCCGGTCAAGGGCATGGACGACGACGACCAGCCGACCACCCGGCGCGCCGACGACAGCGAAAAATTCTCCGCGCTCGCGTTCAAGATCATGACCGACCCGTTCGTCGGCCAGTTGATCTTCTTTCGCGTCTATTCAGGCGTGGTCAACTCGGGCGACACGATCTACAACCCGATCAAGGGCAAGAAGGAACGCATCGGCCGCCTGCTGCAGATGCACGCCAACCAGCGCGACGAAATCAAGGAAGTCCATGCGGGCGACATCGCTGCCGCGGTCGGTCTCAAGGAAGCGACCACAGGCGACACGCTGTGCGATCCGAACGCGTTGATCACGCTCGAGCGGATGATCTTCCCCGAGCCGGTCATCTCGCAGGCGGTCGAGCCCAAGACCAAGGTCGACCAGGAAAAGATGGGCGTCGCGTTGCACCGCCTCGCGCAGGAAGACCCGTCGTTTCGCGTCAAGACCGATGAAGAATCGGGCCAGACCATCATCTCGGGCATGGGCGAGTTGCACCTCGAAATCCTGGTCGATCGCATGCGCCGCGAGTTCGGTGTCGAGGCCACGGTCGGCAAGCCGCAGGTCGCGTATCGCGAGACGATCAAGAAGACCTGCGACGAGATCGAAGGCAAGTTCGTCAAGCAGTCGGGCGGTCGCGGCCAGTACGGCCACGTGGTATTGAAGATCGAGCCGCAGCCGCCGGGCAAGGGCTTCGAGTTCGTCGATGCGATCAAGGGCGGCGTGGTGCCGCGCGAATACATTCCCGCCGTCGAGAAGGGCGTCGTCGAAACGTTGACCAGCGGCGTGATGGCCGGCTATCCGGTGGTCGACGTCAAGGTCACGCTGTTCTTCGGTTCGTACCACGACGTGGACTCCAACGAGAACGCGTTCAAGATGGCCGCGTCGATGGCGTTCAAGGACGGTTGCCGCAAGGCCCAGCCGGTGTTGCTCGAGCCGATGATGGCTGTCGAAGTC
>JBBQCA010000176.1:0-6733 GCA_038318315.1 Burkholderiales bacterium
GGCCCCGCGATGATGGTCGCCGCGAATACCCCCAGCAGCTTCGGGATGAACGACAAGGTCGCTTCGTTGATCTGCGTTGCGGCCTGCAGGATACTCACCACGAGACCGATGATGAGCGCGGTCAGCAACAGCGGTGCGGAAACCAGCACGGCGGTCTCCAGCGCGTTCTGGCTGATCGAAAGGACGGTTTGCGAGTTCATGAGAAGCTCTGGATGAGGGAAGCGATGAGCAGGGTCCAGCCGTCTGCAAGCACGAACAGCATCAACTTGAACGGCAGCGAGATCAGCGTCGGCGACAGCATCATCATGCCCATCGACATCAGCACGCTCGACACCACCAGGTCGATGATGATGAAGGGCACGAAGACGATGAAGCCGATCTGGAATGCGGTCTTCAATTCGCTCGTCACGAAGGCCGGGATGAGAACCTTGAGCGGCACGTCCGACGGGCTCTGTACCGCCGGGTGATTGGCGAGCTTCATGAACAGCGCGACATCGGGTTCACGCGTCTGCTTCAACATGAAAGCCTTGATCGGCACCTCGGCGCGCTTGAGCGCTTCGTCCTGCGTGATGGTCTGCTTGGAGAACGGCAGGTAGGCCTCGTCGTAGATCTTGTCGGCCACCGGCGTCATGACGAACAGCGTGAGGAACAGTGCGAGGCCGACCATCACCTGGTTGGGTGGCGAGCTTTGCGTGCCGAGCGCATGACGCAGCAGCGACAGCACGATCACGATGCGGGTGAACGCGGTCATCAGCAGGATGATCGCGGGCAGGAAAGTCAACGCGGTGAGCAGCAGCAGCAATTGCAGCGACAGCGAGTAGCTCTGGCCGCCGCCGGCGAGCGGCGTCGAAGTCAGTGCCGGCATCACCGAAAGATTGGCCGCTTGTTGTGCGAAGGCCGCGATCGGCGTTGCGCAGGCAAGCAGCGCGACGATCACGACCCTCGCGGCGCGGCGACGAGCGACCCTGACCCCGGCGTTGGTCGGGGAGGCCGTGGTCGAGTGCGTCACGAGTGGCCCCGCGCTGCGCGAAGGCGATCGATGAAGCGGGGCGTGCCGGATGTCGATGCGATCGCAACGTCTGCATCGGCGAGCTCGGATGCATCGGCCGCATGCAGCAGTCCGACATGGCCGGGCGCTACGCCGAGCAGCAGCGTCTGCGTGCCGAAGCGAACCACGACGACCTTCTCGCGCGGTCCGACCGAAGCGCCGCCGACCACCTGCACGACGCTGTTGGTCCTGGCACGCGGGCCGATCTTCTTCATCATCCAGCCGGCCGCGAAGATCAGCGCGATCACGACCGCGAGACCGAACAGGCCCTGTATCAATCCGAACGCGGGCGAGGCAATCGAGGCACCGGTCGTCGTCGTGGTGGTCGACGCGGCCGTCTGCGCGTGCGCAACCGAAGAGGCCAATGCGATCGTCGCGAACAGCACGATCGCTTCGATACGACGCTTCATCGATTGAGCTTCCGGATGCGTTCCGACGGCGTGATGATGTCGGTCAGTCGAATGCCGAAGCGTTCGCCGACGACAACCACCTCGCCTTGCGCGATCAGGCAGCCGTTGACCATCACGTCGAGCGGCTCGCCGGCCAGTCCGTCGAGCTCGATCACCGAGCCTTGCGCGAGCTGCAGGATGTTCTTGATAGCGATGCGCGTGCGGCCGAGTTCGACCGTGAGTTGCACGGGGATGTCGAGCACCAGTTCGATGTCGTTGTTCGCGCCGCTCGCCGGAGCCCCCGAGAATTTTTCGAGCAGGCGTTCGGTGGCTGTGGCGCCGGCGGGCTGCGCCATGGCAGCGGTCCAGCCCCCGGCACTTGCAGGATCGAGACCATCGGCATGATTGGTGGGTTGCGACATGGTTGACTCCGAAAATTTCAGGACAGGGCGAACGATTCGTTCAGCCGTTCGACGACGGTGCGATCACTTCCTCGACGCGAATAGCGTAGCGCCCGTCGGAATTTCCATAACGGCAACGCAGTACCGGAATGCCGTCGGCCGAGGCGACGATGGTGGGCTTGATGTCGAGCACGATCACGTCGCCGATCTTCATCTCGAGCAATTCCTTGCAGGTGACCGGCACCGACGCGAGATTGGCGACGAGTTCGACTTCTGCGGCCGAGACCTGCGCGGCCAGCCGTTCGCTCCAGCGCGTATCGGCGATGGCGGTCTTCTCGCGCACTTCGCGCGTGATCACGTCGCGGATCGGGTCGATGCCGGCAAGCGGCATGCACACCTGGAATCGGCCGGTCGATCGCATCGATCCAATCTGCGACGTGATCGTGAATCCGAATGCGAGCACCGCATCGTCGGGCGCCGCGAGATTCACGAAGCGCGTCTCGGATTCCGAACGCAGCAATTCGAACTGCATCGGATGGACCGACTCCCACGCCTTCGCATAGTTGGCGAACACGATCTCGCAGAGGCGACCGATAAGACGCTGCTCGGTGGTGGTGAAGTTGCGACTCGACTTCGACGCGGTCATGCTGCCGTTGCCGCCGAACAGGCTGTCGATCACGAAGTACAGCAGGCTGGCGTCGAACACGAACAGCGCGTTGCCGCACGACGGGCCCATGCGGACGATGTTCAGGCTCGAAGGGATAGACAGCGCATCCACGAAGCTCGCGTACTTGGTGACGACCGCGGCTTCGGCCGCAATCGTCGCGCGTCGACCGGTGAAGGAGTAGAGCGCCGCGTCGAACAATTCGACGAAGCGTTCGTTGATCAGCGACAGCGTCGGCAGGTGGCCGTTGCCGAAGCGCTCGGCCGTGGCGACGTCGAACGATCCTGCGACTGCACCGATGCCGTTGGCGACTGACGCCGCGGACGATCCATCCCGCGCCGGCCACACGGCCGCAGCCGGTGCCTCGGGGGCGACGCCGTCGAGCAGCGTGTCGATCTCGTCTTGCGACAATTGGGCTTCGGACATTGCGGTGGATGCGAAGGAGTTGACGGGTGCGGGTTGACGGGTTCGATTACTGGACCAGCATCGAGCCGAGCAGGACCGCCTGGACCTTCTCGCCCTCGGCGCCCAGTGGCGCGCGGGTCTCTGTGAGGATCTCGTCGACCAGAGCCTGCTTGCCCTTCGAGGTCTCGAGATCTTCGGCGGTCTTCGAAGACAGCAACAGCAGAAGGCGACTGCGAATCTGCGGCATCCAGGTCTTCACCTTTTCGACCGTCTCTTCGTCCTTCAACTGCAGCACGATGCCCAGTTGCAGGAAGTGATCGCCGCCCGCGAGGTTGACCGTGAAGGCTTCCAGCGTATTGAAGACCGGCGGCTTGCCGCTCTCGGCTTTCTTGGCTGGCTTCGCGCCCTCTTCGCCTTTCGCTTCGACGTCGGCCGTCTTCTGGTGAAACCACCACGCAGCGCCGCCGCCGGCGAGGGCGAGCACGGCCAATACGGCAACCAGAATGACGAGCAGCTTGCGCTTGCCCGACTTCGGCGGAGTCTCTTCGGTGGGCAGGGGGAGGGCGGCAGTAGTAGTGGACATGGCGTTCGGAAAGAGGGTCAACGATGCGGAATGTGCGGACCGTGCAGGGGTCTTTTGCGGTGGACCCATTATCGAAAGTGCACGGCCTGCGCGATGCGCCGAATAGACGCCCGAAAGCGGCGTTGATTACGGGTTTGCCCGGGCCGTGCCGTCGTGCCTGCAACGCGATATCGACGCGAAAGTGCGGCCGAACGGCCTTACGCGAAGGTGTCGACCATGCCCAGCGCGTGCGTGACGCGCATCGTGGCGGCGGGCGCGCCTGCGTCTGCTTCGGTGGCAGGCCCGCTCGCGCCATGGCGCCGCGACGAAGCGTTCGCCTGCGACGGGTCGCCGTTGTACGGTGTATTGCGCGACGCCGTGTCGCCGACCGCGCAATCGCCGATCTTCAAACCCTGCTCGGAGAAAAGCTGTTCCAGCATCGGGCGCGAGGCCTCGATGGCGGCACGCGTATCCGCATGCGCGGCCTGGAATGCGAGGTGTGCAACACCGTTGTCCACGCGTACCTGCACGTCGAGCGGACCGAGATGTTCGGGGTTCAGGCGCAACGCAGCGCTCTGCAAATCGTCGATCGCCATGCGGATCATCGCGTTGCCGACTTCATGCGACCACGCGGGTGTGCCGACCGCCTGACGCAGCGCGTCCGGCAGCGTGGGTGCGAGCGCGGGTGTGGAGACGAGTGCATCGCCGACGTGCGGGGTCGCGAGATTTGCGAGCGGATTGAACGGATTCGAATCGGACAACGCGTGCAGCGTCCCAGGCTGTGCGGACAGGATTGCCGTTTCCGCGCTGCGTGCAGCATCGCTGGCGGTCTGGCCCAGCGGTTCGTCTTTCGATCGAACGGTGTTGGCCTTGGACATGATCGCGAGACCCTCTTTCGCGTCGGGCCGGGTCGCCGTGTCGGGCACGCGAGCGTCGATCGAGAGGTTCGCCTGGTCGACGGCCGAAGCGCTCTTGCCCGCGGCGAGAGCATCCGACGATGCGCGCCCGGCGGTGGCGGACGACGCATTCTGTGCCGAGGCCTGCGGTGCGAGGCCGGCCCATTGAGAGGCCAGCGCCATTTGAGTGGCGAGATCGTTGCCGATCGCGTCGCTGCTTGCGTCGGCCTTCGCATCCCTGGACGGATCCGGGAGCGCAGCGGCATCGGCCGGCATCGCCGCCCCACCCGGCAGCTTCGCGTCGGGGCCGATCGCATCGTCGTTCGCGCCGCTCTTCGTGGCCGCCTTCGCGTCGTCCTTCGCGATGCGCTGCGTGAGCACTTGCGCAAATGGCGCGTCGGTGGGCGCGGCATCGGTCGTGACCGGCGTGTCGACGCTGTCGAACTCCGGACCGACGACGGCGCGTGCCGTGCCATCGAGGGCGCCGATGTGGCTCGGCATAGTCGCAAGCGTGCCGCCTGTGTTGGCGATATTCATGTGGCCCGTCCCTGAGCGTGGAGTGATGGTCGTGATGTGCGTGATCGATGACGCGGCATCAGAATCCGATGTTGCTTTGAAGATGCCTGCGGGTCGCGAACTCGTCGTTGTGCTTTTGCTGGCGGCGCGAATCGGCCCTGCGTCCCGCGTCGGTCGCCTTCGAGACCATCACGCCGAAGCCATGACGGCGACGCTCGCTGTCCTGCCACACGCGCTCGATCGCATCGGCGTTGGCGCGTCGCCGCGCGACTTCGAGTTCCTGTTGGCGAACCGCATGCGCGACGTTCTGCATGAAGCGATGATGGCCGCGCAGGGTCTCGATCTCGACCGCGACATCGAGCTTCTCGCCGAGTTGCACGTGATAGCCGCTTTCGTAGCGTTGCAGCAGAACGAGCTGTTGTTCGGCGGCGGCAAGCGCTTGACGTGCCTTCGCGAGCTGGACTGCATGCGCATCGCTTCGCTCGGCGGCGAGGCTTTCGAGGAAGGCGAGTTGTTTGCGGTCAGGCATGGCCATGGGGAGCGAAAGTCGTTGGGCGGGTATGGGGCAGGAGCGCGGCAGGTGTGCCTGCGCTTATCTGGTTTGCGCGACGAGCTGCTCGAGTTCGGCTGCGCTGCTTGCGAAGTCGAATTTCTCGCGCATGTTCTGCTGCAGGAAGGCTTCCATCTGCGGATGCAAAGCGATCGCGCGATCGAGCGTCGGGTCGGTGCCCGCGGCATAGGCCCCGACGTTGACGAGATCGCGATTGCGGCGATAGCGCGCATACAGTTGCTTGAAGCGCTTGACGCGTTCGAGCGTCGCTTCATCGACCAGCGAGTGGATCGCGCGGCTGACCGATTGCTCGATGTCGATGGCCGGGTAGTGACCCTGATCGGCGAGATCGCGCGAGAGCACGATGTGGCCGTCGAGAATCGCGCGCGCCGCATCGGCGATCGGATCCTGCTGGTCGTCGCCTTCGGTGAGCACCGTGTAGAAGGCGGTGATGGAACCGCCGCCCGCGACGCCGTTGCCCGCGCGCTCGACCAGTTGCGGCAGCTTCGCGAACACCGACGGCGGATAACCCTTCGTGGCCGGGGGCTCATGAATCGCCAGCGCGATCTCACGCTGGGCCATTGCGTAACGCGTCAGCGAGTCCATGATCAAAAGCACGTTCATGCCCCGATCGCGAAAGTATTCTGCGATGGTGGTTGCATAGGCGGCGCCATGCAGGCGCATCAACGGCGGCGTGTCGGCGGGGGCCGCGACCACCACCGATCGGGCGAGACCTTCGGCGCCGAGGATCTGCTCGATGAATTCCTTGACCTCGCGGCCGCGTTCGCCGATCAGGCCGACCACGATCACGTCGGCCTTGGTGTAGCGCGCCATCATGCCGAGCAGCACGCTCTTGCCCACGCCGCTGCCTGCGAAAAGTCCCATGCGCTGGCCGCAGCCGATGGTGAGCAATGCGTTGATCGCGCGCACGCCGACGTCGAGCGTGCGCGAGATCGGTTCGCGATCGATCGGATTCAAGGGGCGGCTTGCGATCGGCGCCTCAGCTTCTGCGACCAGCGGGCCGAGCTTGTCGAGCGGACGTCCCGCGCCATCGACGACGCGACCGAGCAGGCCCATGCCGACCGGCATCTTGCGGGCCTTGTCCTCACTGCGACGCCAGGGCTTGAGCTTGGTGCCGAAGCAGGGTGCGGGCGGGCGCGGATCGATCGCCGATACGCGCGCGCCCGGTGCAAGCCCCTGGACTTCGGTGGTCGGCATGAGAAAGATGCGATCGCCCGCGAAGCCCACCACCTCGGCCTCGGTCGGACGCTGGCCGGGTTGCTCGACCAGACACGTGCTGCC
>JBBQCA010000177.1:0-6578 GCA_038318315.1 Burkholderiales bacterium
GACGCCGCGATAGTCGCGGCCGAGCGCGATCACGCCGCCGGGAGAAAGCGGACTCGCCTGAGCCGCGACCGGAATCGCCTGGAACTGGATGGTGTTGCGATGGCCGTCGTACGCGACTACGCGGATGCTGCTGATGTCGTCGAGACGTCGCGAATAGACCATCCCGGCCTGTGACTGGTCCATAGCCTTGCGCGTGTTGAACAACAGCGCGCTCGCATCGACGCCGCGCGGATTGGCATCGAAGGCCGCGTGCGTGAGCCCGAGCGGATCGTCGGCCTTGCCCAGCGAGACGCTGTTGAAGACCAGCTTGAGCGTGCTGGCATCGTCAAGTGCGATGCCGAACTTGGCGTTGGCCAGATTGCGTTTCGCGGCGCTGTGGTCGCGATAACCCTGGGTGGTGAAGCGGTTGATGTCCATCACCGCATCGACCGCTCCCGCCTCGCCGGAGAACTTGAGGCCGGTGCGCGCCGTGTGGTTGCTGCCGATGGCGAAGTTGGGCGTGACGGAAGGCGG
This sequence comes from Burkholderiales bacterium, assembly GCA_038318315.1. Classification (GTDB taxonomy): domain Bacteria; phylum Pseudomonadota; class Gammaproteobacteria; order Burkholderiales; family Burkholderiaceae_D; genus CAHJXF01. Next base: position 514 of record JBBQCA010000177.1, read on the forward strand.
TGCCTTGCCGTCTTCGGTATAGACCGCCACCACCCCCCCCGACGAATTGCCGTACAGCGCGGAGAAGGGGCCGCGCAGGATCTCGATGCGATCGACCGAGCCGAGATCGACGTGGGTGATCTGGCCCTGACCGTCGGGCAGCGTGGCCGGGATGTCGTCCACGTAGAGCCGCACGCCACGCACGCCGAAGCTCGAACGCGCGCCGAAGCCCCGCACCGAAAGCTGCACGTCCTGCGCATAGTTCTGGCGGTCGCGCGCAACCAGTCCGGGCACGGCGCCGACGCTCTCGGAAAGATTGACCTGCGCGCGACCGTCGCGGACATCATTGCCATCGACGCGATCGATCGACCCGGGCACGTCGAAGGCCGGACGCTCCACGCGGGTACCGGTCACCACCACCGGGTCGGTGCGGATCGGCACGACCGGATCGGTGCGCATCGGTACGCCCTGTGCCTGGGCCGCGGTCGCGGTCAACAGCACCGCACCGCCTAGAGCCGCAGCGGCTCGTCGAGCGACAGGAAGCAGACCACGAACGCTGTTCTTCATGCACATCTCCTGTCGCCTCCAATCGGGTCGCTCGCGGTCGGCGCATAGTACGCTGCACGGTTTGACGCATTTTTCCTTCGCCACGATAATCTGCGCCTCGCGTTTCGACCAGCCCATGACCAGCGGAGCTTTCTCTTGATGAACATGCGTTCATGAACATGCGTTCGGTTTGCGGCTTGGGATTCGCGCTTCTCCTGTTGACATCGGTAGCCGCAGACGCGGCCCGCACCTTCCCGCAAAACAGCTTGCAGGTAAAGATCACCAAGGTCGCCGATGACGCGATCGTGGCCGACGGCAAGCCTTTGCATCTGGCGCCGGGTGTGCTGATCTTCACGCCTTCGAATTCGACCCTGGTACGCAGCGCCCTCCCGCCCGATGTGATCGCGCGCGTCCAGCTCGATTTGAACGGCGACGTGCGGCGCATCTGGTTGTTGGCCGACGACGAGATCATCGACAAACCATCATGGTGGCAATTCTGGAAGAGCGAAAAGCAGCAATGAAAAAGGCGGTGATGAAGAAGCTCTACATCAAGACCTTCGGTTGCCAGATGAACGAGTACGACTCGGACAAGATGGTCGACGTGCTGCGCGAGGCCGCGCGTGCCGAGGGCGACACGATGGTCAAGACCGACACGCCCGAAGACGCCGACGTGATTCTCTTCAACACCTGCTCGGTGCGCGAGAAGGCGCAGGAGAAAGTGTTCTCGGATCTCGGGCGCGTGCGCGAACTGAAACTGGCGAAGCCCGGCCTCGTGATCGGTGTGGGCGGCTGCGTCGCGAGTCAGGAAGGCGCGGCGATCACGAAACGCGCACCGTATGTCGACGTGGTCTTCGGACCGCAGACGCTGCATCGCCTGCCCGCGCTGATCGAAGCGCGGCGCTTCACCGGCAAGCCGCAGGTCGACATCAGCTTTCCCGAGATCGAGAAGTTCGATCATCTGCCGCCTGCCACGGTCGACGGCGCGACCGCGTTCGTGTCGATCATGGAAGGCTGCTCGAAGTACTGCAGCTTCTGCGTGGTGCCCTACACCCGCGGCGAAGAAGTGTCGCGCGGCTTCGACGACGTGCTCACCGAGATCGCGGGACTTGCCGCGCAGGGTGTGAAGGAAGTCACGCTGCTCGGGCAGAACGTCAATGCATACACCGCGACGATGCCGCGGTTGGACGACGCGGCAACCGGCCTGTTCGAAGGCGCGGTCGATGACGCGCAAGACGGCGCGGCTGATGTTGCGGCTGATGTTGCGGATTTCGCGACGCTGCTCGAATACGTCGCCGAAATTCCCGGCATCGAGCGCATCCGCTACACGACTTCGCACCCGAAGGAATTCACGCAGCGTTTGATCGATGCCTATGCGCGCATTCCGAAACTGGTTTCGCATCTGCATCTGCCGGTGCAGTCGGGCTCGGACCGCGTGCTGATGGCGATGAAGCGCGGCTACACCGTGCTCGAATACAAGTCCATCATCCGGCGTCTGCGCGCGGTGCGGACCGACCTCTGCATCTCGACCGACATCATCGTCGGCTTCCCCGGCGAAACCGATGCCGACTTCGAAGCCACCATGAAGCTGATCGCCGACATCGGCTTCGATGCATCGTACTCGTTCATCTACAGCCCGCGTCCCGGCACGCCCGCCGCGAGCCTGCCCGATGGCGTCGATGCGGCGACCAAGCTGGCGCGCCTGCAGCGCGTGCAGGCCACCATCGACGCGAACGCGCGTCGCATCAGCGACGCGATGCTCGGCTCGCGGCAGCACATCCTGGTCGAGGGTCCGTCGCGAAAGAATCCGAACGAGATGATGGGCCGCACCGATAACAATCGTGTCGTGAACTTCACGGGGCGCGTGCCCGTCGGCGCGATGCTGGATGCAACGATCACGCTTGCCAATTCGCATTCATTGCGCGGTGTTGTGGAAGGCGACGCGGACGTTGTGGATCGCGACGCGGCCGCATGGTCCGCAGCCGCGTGAACAAGCGTTGAAGGACCAGTCGATAACCTGGCTTGCCGACCTCGACAACGGGCGGCTGGCGAATCTGTGCGGGGTGCTCGACGAGAACCTGCGCCAGATCGAAGCCGCGTTCGACCTCGCTATCAAGCGGCGCGGCGCTCGCTTCACGATTGCCGGCAAGGCGCGCCAGCAAGCCAAGGCGGCGCTCGAATACTTCGCGACATTGAGCGGGAAACCGCTCTCGACGCAGGACGTGCAACTCGGCCTGGTCGAACTGAAGAAGGGTCGAGACGCACCGGACGCCGATGCGCCCGTGGATGGCGGCCCGGGTTTGCGCACACGCCGCACCGACCTGCATGGCCGCACGCCGAACCAGCGCGCCTACCTGACGGCGATCGCCGGCCACGACATCAGCTTCGGCATCGGACCGGCCGGCACCGGCAAGACCTATCTCGCGGTCGCATGCGCGATCGATGCGCTCGAACGCGACGCGGTTCAACGCATCGTGCTCACGCGACCCGCGGTCGAAGCTGGCGAGCGGCTGGGCTTCCTGCCGGGCGACCTCGCGCAGAAGATCGACCCCTATCTGCGGCCGCTCTACGATGCGCTCTACGACCTGGTGGGCTTCGACAGGACGCAGAAGTTGTTCGAGAAGCAGACCATCGAGATCGCGCCGCTCGCCTACATGCGCGGGCGCACGCTCAACAATGCCTTCATCATCCTCGACGAGGCGCAGAACACCACGCCCGAGCAGATGAAGATGTTCCTCACGCGCATCGGCTTCGGCAGTCGCGCCGTCGTCACCGGCGACGTGACGCAGATCGACCTGCCGCGCGGGCAGAAGAGCGGCCTGGTCGAAGCGGCGCTCGTGCTCGCGCATGTGCGCGGCATCGGCTTCACGCATTTCACGAGCGCCGACGTGGTCAGGCATCCGCTGGTGGGACGCATCGTCGAGGCTTACGAGGCGCACTACATCCCGGCCGGGGACGCGGCGTAAGGTCGTCGGAAGCACGCGATGGCCGCGACCGCGCTACATCTCGCTGTTCAATACGCGACCGATCTCGATGTGCCGGCGCGCGCGCAGGTGCGTCGCTGGGTCGGCGCAGCGCTATCGATTGCGCGGGAGATCGATCATCGAGCAATCGGCGACGCGACGCTGACAGTTCGCTTCGTCGATGCTGACGAGGGGCGCACGCTCAATCGCAGCTTTCGCGGCAAGGACTACGCGACCAACGTGCTGACGTTTCCCTACGAGACTGCGCAACGCGCCGTCGAGGCCGACCTCGTGATCTGCATGCCGGTGGTTACGGCCGAGGCGCGCGCTCAGCGCAAGAACCTGTCGGCGCACTGCGCGCATCTGGTGATCCACGGCACGTTGCACGCGTGCGGGTACGATCACGAGAAATCGAAGGACGCCAATGAGATGGAAGCCATCGAGCGCTCCGTGCTCGCACGCTTTCGCATTTCGGATCCATACGTGACGACAGGCCGATCAGGCATGCGCGGCGAAAACCCGCGATAACCATCCTGACCCGCAAGCGCGAGGGGAGCCGTTTTCCGGCCTGCGCTTGCGTGCGATAGCGCACAGACGCAAGAAGAAAGCTGCGGCACCTTGTGCGATGCCTCGCAGATCCGCGGACAGCCCCACGTTCGCCGCCACCGCCAGCCACCTTGATGACCGCCGCTTGATCCAGATCATGTCGGCTTCGGCGTGGGAAGCGCCAAATGGCGTCTGTTGCCAAGGGAGATTTCCATGAACATCTCGACCTGCTGCGCTGGTCCGTTTGCCAAGGCGCTCCACGCGTTGCTGGCGTCCGCAATGCTGACGATCGCCCTGCTTCCAGGCGGCGCGCAGGCGATCCCGGCGTTCAACCGTCAGACCGGGCAGAACTGCGTTGCCTGCCATGCCGGCGGCCAGTTCCCCGAACTGACGCCCTACGGCCGACTCTTCAAGCTGACCGGCTACACGATTGGCGAGCGCGCGCTGCCGATCTCCGCGATGGCAGTCGCCAGTTACTCGAAGGTGGCCAACGCATCGAAGAGCGACGACCCGGCGAACGATTTTCAGAAGAACGGCAAGGTCATCCTCGCCACCGCCAGCCTGCTGCTGGGAGGCAAGGTGACCGACAACATCGGCGCGTTCGCGCAGATCACCTACGATCCCTATGCCACGCAGGATGCCAACGGCAGCTTCCACGGCCACAGCAACGCCGACAACATCGACATCCGCTATGCGGATCGCTTCATCGGCGCCAGGCGGGATTTGATCGTCGGAATCAGCGCCAACAACAACCCTTCGGTCGCCGACCCCTGGAACACTGCGGCGGCCTGGATGCAGTACGTGCCGGTGCCCAGCCCGACCAGCAGCCGGTTCATCGACGGCAACGCTCCGTACCCCTCCTATGGCTCGGGCGGCAACATCGCCGGCCTCAACGCATACGCATTCTGGAACAAGACCGTCTATGTCGAATTGGGAGGGTACGGTACCTCCCGTGGCATTTCGTCGTTCATGAGCGCAGGGATCGCCAACGCGGACAAGACCAAGCTCCGAGGCGTCAATCCGTACTGGCGGCTGGCCTACAACCGCGAATGGGGCGCTCACAGCCTGATGGTGGGCACTTCGGGCATGGTGGCTCGCGTCTACGACGACCCGCTCGACACCTCCGACCCCGCGACCCTGCACCGATTCACGGACCTGGCGGTCGATGCTCAGTACCAATACCTGCTGGATCCGCATTCGGTCACCGCGCAATTCGTATACACCAGCAACCGCCATCGCTATCCCGCTGCTCTCGCCAACCAGCCGGTGGCATTCGTCGATGCGGCCGGCAACGCGCTGTCCAACACGAATGTTTCGGATACGAATCACCTTGCGCGCGCCAAGCTGACCTATGTGTACCAGGCCAAGTACGGCGCCAGCGTCGGTCTTTTCAACCTCAAAGGCAGCACCAACACCGCCCGCCTGACCGCAGGGCTCGACCCGGGCAGTCTGAGCATCAACCCCGATCCTGAGGCCGAGGCTCCGTCGATTCGTCAAGTGGACGGCAACCGCACCGGCAGCCCCGCGACCCGCGGACTGACCCTCGAGGCTTTCTGGACGCCGGTTCAATACTTGCGTGTCGGTGCCCAGTACACGGCCTACTCGCGCTTCAACGGAGCTTCCAAGAACTACGATGGGTTCGGACGCAATGCGCACGACAACAACTCGTTGTTCATCTACACCTGGGTGGCGTACTGAACGACTGCGCGTCCCTGATCGCGCCTTGGAGGTCTCCATGAAATCCGTGACCCTTGTTCCTCTGCTGGCCGCCGCGGCAGCGATGCTGTCGTTCGGTTGTGCCAACACCGAACGCTCGCGTGACCTTGCCAATCCGAACGTCTCGGCTACCACGATGGCGCAGCAGGTCTGCTCGAACTGCCATGGCATGACAGGCAACGCCGTATCGCCAAACTTCCCGAACCTCGCCGGCCAAGTGGAGCCGTACTTCATCGCACAGCTCACGGAGTTCAAGAGTCACAACCGGAGCGACCCCGCAGGCTTCGAGTACATGTGGGGTTTGAGTCGCAGCCTTAC
>JBBQCA010000178.1:0-6570 GCA_038318315.1 Burkholderiales bacterium
CCTTTTTCGAAATGATCCTGATGAAACCGGATTCCGCGATCCATCGGGACGACGAGCATATATTCTTCTCCCGAATCCCGAATCCCGAATCCCGAATCCCGAATCCCGAATCCCGAATCCCGGCTCCATGCGCCTGATCTCGCTCGAAGGAAAACTGGCCGCCGCGCTGTGCGTCGTCATGATCGTGGCCGCAGCGCTCGCTGCATGGGCCACGATCTGGCTGGGCTCGCCGTGGCTCGGGGCAGGCGCGGCGGTGCTCGCGCTTGCGTTGCCGGCGCTGATCTTTGCACGCGCGCTGGCGCGGCCGGTGGCGGCGCTGATTCGCGCTTTGTCCGGCAGCGTCGTCGCCTTCCGCGACGGCGATTTCAGCTTCTCGATTGGCGGTCGGCGTGGCGATGAGGTGGGCGATCTAGTCGATGCGCACAACGAACTCGGAAACGTGCTGCGTGAGCAGCGTCAGCATTTGTACGAGCGCGAGCTTTTGCTCGATACCGTTGTGCAGAACACGCCGACCGCGCTGGTTCTCGTCGAGGAACACGGTCACGTTGTCTACGCCAATCTCGCTGCGCGTCAGCTGCTCAATGGCGGTCGACCACTCAATGGCGAACGCTTCGAGGAAATCGTGGCAACCGCGCCTGAGCCGCTCGCTCGCGCAATCGCGAGCGACGTCGACAGCCTCTTCAGCGTGCCGTTCGAGCAGGAGGAGGAAACCTTTCAACTGTCGCAACGTGCGTTCAAGCTTCAGGGCCGCACGCATCGGCTGTACCAGTTGAAACGTCTGACGCGCGAATTGGCGCGCCAGGAAGTGGCAACCTGGAAGAAAGTCATCCGCGTGATCAGTCACGAATTGAATAATTCGCTGGCGCCGATTCGCTCGCTGTCGCACTCGGGGCGCGAATTGGCCCGTCTCGGCGACATGTCCCGGCTGGGCATCGTGTTCGACACGATCGAGGAACGCACGCGGCATCTGGAGGGCTTCATCCAGGGCTATGCGCGCTTTGCCAAGCTGCCGTTGCCGCGCAAGGAGCCGGTCGAATGGGCGCCGTTCGTCGATACGCTTTCACGCAACTACGCATTCAAGCTGGTTGGAAGTTTGCCCACCGTAGCGGGCTCATTCGATCGCGCGCAGGTCGAGCAGGTACTGATCAATCTGCTCAAGAACGCACACGAGGCTGGCGGTGCGAGTGATGCGGTCGAGCTCGCGGTCGCATTGCACGGCCGCGAGCTGCGCATTGAAGTCTCCGACCGCGGCAGCGGCATGAGCGAGACCGTGCTCGCCAATGCGTTGCTGCCGTTTTATTCGACCAAACGCAGCGGCTCCGGACTCGGTCTGGCGCTTGCACGCGAGATCGCCGAAGCGCATGGCGGTCGCGTGCAACTGGCAAATCGCCGCGAGGGCGGCCTCGCGGTGACGTTGGCGTTGCCGCAGGCGGAAATCGCGTCGAAGACCTGATCGCACGACTGCCGTCAACGGTCCGACGCTCGCAGCGCCTATACTCCGCGTATCGGGAACCCCCTTCGCAGGAGAATCGTCATGGGAATGTATCTGCCGATCATCGTCGTCATTGTCGCGGTGATCATGCTGTCCAAGCTCGTGCGCATCGTGCCGCAGGGATTCGAATGGACGGTCGAGCGCTGGGGCAAGTACACGCACACGCTGGAGCCGGGTTTCCATCTTCTGATCCCGGTGATGCAGAACGTCGGTCGCAAGATCAACATGATGGAGCAGGTGCTCGACGTGCCGTCGCAGGACGTGATCACCAAGGACAATGCGGTCGTCAAGGTCGACGGCGTGGTGTTCTACCAGGTGCTCGATGCAGCCAAGGCGGCCTACGAGGTCTCGACCCTGGAGATCGCCATCATCAACCTGATCATGACCAACATCCGCACCGTTCTGGGCGGCCTTGATCTCGATGAAAGCCTGAGCAAGCGCGACGAGATCAATGCGAAGCTGTTGCGCGTGATTGACGAAGCGACGCATCCGTGGGGTCTCAAGGTCACGCGCATCGAGTTGAAGGACATCCAGCCGCCGCGCGATCTCGTCGACTCGATGGCGCGCCAGATGAAGGCCGAGCGCGAGAAGCGCGCGAACATCCTCGATGCGGAAGGCTTCCGTCAAGCAGCGATCCTCAAGGCGGAAGGCGAAAAGCAGTCGGTGATTCTCGCCGCCGAAGGCCAGAAGGAAGCGGCGTTCCGCGAAGCCGAGGCACGCGAGCGTTCGGCCGCAGCCGAAGCAAAGGCGACCGAGGTTGTGTCGGCGGCGATCGTCAATGGTGACGTCAACGCGCTCAACTATTTCGTCGCGAACAAATATATCGAAGCGCTGAAGGCGATGGCGGCATCACCGAACCAGAAGATGCTGCTGCTGCCGATCGAGGCAACCGGTGTGCTCGGCTCGCTCGCGGGTATCGCGGAATTGGCGAAGAACGCGTTGGCAGACCAAGCCGCGCCGCGCGCGCCCACGCCGCCACGCGTGGCGCCACCACCACCGCCTCAGATTCCGCGCTGATCCTTGAAGCCAATTCCTTCAAGGGTTGGGTGGGGATGGTGGATGAGCAACTTCTGCGTCTGACTCTAGCGATACGGGAACGATCCAAATGGACAACCTCGTCAACAACTACAGCTGGTGGGTCGCGGCGCTGGTGCTCATCGCCGCCGAGATGATCCTGCCTGGCTATTTCCTGCTCTGGATCGGTGTCGCCGCCGGCGTCATGGGCGTCGTCACCCTGATTGCGCCGAGTCTGTCGGCGATCACACAGGCGGTGCTGTTCGCCGCGCTCGCGCTCGCATCCTGCCTCGTGTACTGGCGTTACATCCGACCGATTGCCGAGCTGCGCGACGACCAGCCGCTGCTCAATCGTCGTGGCAAGAAACTGGTCGGCGAGCGCTTCGTGCTGATCGAGCCGATCGTCAACGGCCGCGGCAAGGTCAAGGTCGGTGATGGGCAGTGGCTGGCCGAGGGGGCGGATTTGCCCGCAGGTACCGAAGTGGAAGTAGTCGCCGTAGACGGGACAGCATTGCGGGTAAAGGCCATTTCGTAGCGCCCGCATTTGCTGCAATGCCTGGCAGTTCCATCAGGTGGTTTGCCTTGAATGATATTTCGCTTGGTCGTTCGCGTTCGCTTGGCATGTTGGATTGCGGTATCGATTCTCGTGGCCTGTTCTTCGCGACGACCTGTACCAACGCCTTCGGCGAAACAAGGGGACGTGATATCGCAGGAGCTGACGGCTTCGGATTCCGAACGCGACGAACATTCCACGAAGGTCGAGTACATCCAGGCGCTCGCGTATCCGGAGAATCTGGCGTCGATGTACCCGCCAGCGCTACTTGCCCGACGGCTGCTTCCGATGGCCGTCACCGGGCTGCTGGTTGTCGGCGCGGACGGCGCGGTGGCTGGCGTCGAGTCGCTCTCGATCCGCCAACGACATACGAGCGCGATCGCTTGTTCGAGGTCGTCCGTGAAGCGTGCTTGCTGTGGAAATTTCGCCGCTGATCCGGATCGACCTGGACGATGGTCCGACGGTCGTAACCAACGTTGGTGGCGCGACGACGTATAGGGGCCGCCCGACCGCGCGGCCGTTCCATCTCGACTACACATTCAACTTCAGTCAGCACGATGGCCGGCCGCAGATCGAAGCGGTCACCGCAAATCCGACTAAATAGTTCGCGATACTTATTTCTGGTCGCGTGGGCGCTGGGGCAGACAACGACCCAGTTCCGCCGCGATAATACGTTTCCGCATCGACGCCGCGAACAAGCCATGACGCAAAAAACCATTCTCAACGAAACCCACCGCGCGCTCGGGGCCAAGATGGTCGACTTCGGCGGCTGGGATATGCCAATCAGTTATGGCTCGCAGATCGAGGAGCACCATGCGGTGCGTCGCGACGCGGGCATGTTCGATGTCTCGCACATGACGGTTGTCGATTTGCGCGGCGCGCGTTGTCGCGAGTTCCTGCGTCGGCTGCTGGCGAACAACATCGACAAGCTCAAGGTGTCGGGCAAGGCCTTGTATTCGTGCATGCTCAATGAGCAAGGCGGCGTGATCGACGACCTGATCGTGTATTTCCTGAGCGAGGATTTCTTCCGCGTCGTGGTAAACGCATCGACACGCGACAAGGATCTGGCCTGGATCGAGAAGCAGGCAGCGGCCTTCGACGTGACGGTCAGCGAGCGCCCGGAATTCGCGATGATCGCGGTGCAGGGACCGAATGCGCGCGACAAGGTGCTGGGACTGCTGACGCCGCAGACGCGTGCGAAGGCGGCGAAGATCGGCAAGTTCGTCGCAACCGAAGGGGACGGCCTCTTCATCGCGCGTACCGGCTACACCGGTGAGGACGGTTTCGAGATCATCGTGCCGCAGGGTGACGCGATCGCGTTCTGGAACAAGCTCGTCGCCGCTGGCGTCGCGCCGGCCGGACTCGGTGCGCGCGACACGCTGCGCCTCGAAGCCGGCATGAACCTGTATGGCCAGGACATGGACGAGACGATCACGCCGTGGGAAGCCAATCTCGGCTGGACGGTGGTGCTCGACGAGGGCCGCGACTTCATCGGTCGTGGCGTGCTTGAAAAACAGAAGGCCGAGGGTGGTCACCGCGTGATGGTCGGCCTGGTCATGGACGAAAAGGGAGTGCTGCGCCACGGCCAGCGCGTGGCGACGCCGAACGGCGACGGCGAGATCCTTTCCGGCAGTTTTTCGCCGACCTTGTCGAAGTCAATTGCGTTCGCGCGCGTGCCGGCGGAATCGACCGGCACGTTGCAGGCGGACATCCGCGGCAAGCTGGTGCCTGTGCGTACGGTCAAGTATCCGTTCGTGCGCGACGGCAAGGCGTGTGACGGCGTATAGATCCGACGAACTCCAATCACCATTCGCATGCATCCGATTACGTTGCTAGAATTGGGTTTCAGCGGTACCCATCAAGGACTCGAGCCATGCAAGAAATCCCCGGCGACCTGAAGTTCATGAAATCCCACGAGTGGGCGCGCATCGAAGACAAGGGCACCGTCACGGTCGGTATATCCGATCATGCGCAGGGCCTGCTCGGCGACCTGGTCTATGTCGAGTTGCCGAGCGTCGGCGACACGGTCAAGGCCGGCAATGCCTGCGCGGTCGTCGAATCCGTGAAGGCGGCTTCGGACATCTATGCGCCCTTTACCGGTGAGATCGTCGCGGTCAACGAGGCGCTGCCGGACAAACCCGAAACCATCAACGAAGACGCCTACGGCGATGGCTGGATCTTTGTGATCAAGCCAGACAACCTTGCGGAAGAGCAGGAAGACCTGCTGGACCCCGACGCCTACGCCGAGCTGATCGAGAGCGACGAGCACTGATCGCGGCACGGATCAGACGCCCGCAACGGAAGACGAAGGCGCACGCAATGTGCGCCTTCTTCATTTCAGGCTGGCCTGCGTCTTCGCCGCAAGCGTCTCATCCGCCATCGCGTCACCCGCCGAAATGCCAAGCGGTCCATCGGCAGCCGTGCACAAGGCGACGTCGTAGGCGCGGTCGGCTGCCGGAAGCCGTCCAACACGTCCCGTCCTGCGCAGCGCTGAAACAGACTCACGTCATCTGCTGTGGGACGGGCCGAGCTCGACACTTAGCCTTCTCGTGAGAGATCGGCGCTCACGCAGACCCCTCGTCGCACGTTCGGCTCTGACCATTGCGGCGGCGACGCAGCGCTGTTCCGATCGTACGTACTGCACAACCAGTGACGGGGTCGCCGCCGCAGAAGCGCTCCACTCCCGCTATGCGCAAGCCCGTCGCTGTGCGCGAGTGCGCTCGCATGCAACGCGGCTTGGCCCATCGCAGCGATCGGTATCGCGTGCACCATGCGAGGAAAGCAGCAGAGGAATTTCCGGAGCGTTCGCATCGCCCGCAACTCTGCCAGCACTGAAATTTTCTTCGCCTTCGCGAAGTCGGTGATGACGATATCGACGTGTTCGCGTGAAGACGTTTTCGTCACGCATGGCGCCGGTAGTGATGAAGATCGATAGCGCGATGATGTGCCTTCCGCGCCTTCGAGGAGAGCGACGAGCGTCGCCGGGTTCGACCGTTATGCTCACGCGGAGGGGGCGGTGGTCGCCGAATCGAAAAATATTTTTTCGGCCGTTCACCCGCCGTTGGGTCGGTTGGCGCCACCCGATCGAACGCGGTACGTCATGCTGTCGGTTGCGTGTTCATTGAGAATGGAATCTTCACATGCAATCGATTGCGACAAATACGAAAACCCGCAAAGCCGCACCACAGCTTGCTTTCCAGGCTTTCCGCATCTTCATTTGGTAAATCGGTATGGACGTCTAGATGTTTATGCGTCTTCAGATATACGTGTGGAAAAAACGCCGTTTGAGGGTGCTTTTTGCCTCGCGGAAGGCATCCAGCAGTCGTGTGGGAACTGCTTGTTTCGCATAAGAAAATTGTTGACACGCGCTCTCGACAGTAATAGTTTCTGCGCCGGCGTGACAAACAAGTAAAGGAATTATGACTTCAGCGCGCTTCATCGCCCCGTACATTGATCACGGTACGAAAGCCGGGTCGGTGAAGAAAATCACGGTGTCGGTTCCGTTTCATAT
>JBBQCA010000179.1:0-6548 GCA_038318315.1 Burkholderiales bacterium
CCCGTCACGAACTGGTCAATCCAGTCCTTCGGGATCGACGGCAATACCCTCGCGGCCGCAGCCGCCTTCTTCGGTTTGCTTGGCATACATGCTCCTTCTCGTCATGCTATGCCTCGCACACAAAATTTCTGACAGGCTCCCGTGGTGGAAAGTGTTGTGATGCACTGAAGAAATCCCGGCTTCGCAGATCCCCGGCAATCGTGCGTCAGGCGCCGCTCACAAATCCTTCGGCCCGAACGCTCCCGGCAGCAATTCTTCCATCGACCACTTGTCCCTGCCGTCCCCATCGCATCCACTCATGACCGTTGCATCGGAACCAAACTCATGAATCACCTGCCGACAGGCACCGCACGGTGATACCGGCTGCTTCGTGGGCGTATGGATCGCCACCGCGACAATGGCTCGCACCCCCGCCGACACCGCCGCAAAAATCGCGTTGCGCTCGGCACAAGACGTCAGCCCATACGACGCGTTCTCGACATTGGCCGCGGTGAACACGCGCCCATCGTCGGCGAGCACCGCGGCGCCCACGTGAAAGCGGCTGTAGGGCGCGTATGCATATGCACTCGCTTCGCGCGCCGCGGTCATCAATGCTTCGCTTTGCTGGGGATCGAATCGCTTCTGCTCGAGAGGCTTCATCTATGATCCGGCGCTTGATAAGAATGGATCAGGGAAAACATCATGACCGAAGTCGTGCGCAGCATAGTCGGCATCGCGGGGCTCCTGGTCATCGCGTGGCTATTGTCGATGAATCGCCGCGCGATACGACCGCGCGTCGTGATCGCTGCGCTCGCAATGCAGTTGGCGATCGGCGCGCTGATCCTGTTCGTGCCGCTCGGCAAGAGCGCGCTCGCGGGCGCTGCGATCGGCGTCAACAACATTCTCTCGTACGGCAACAAGGGCATCGAGTTCATGTTCGCGGGCCTGGTCTCGCCGAAGATGTTCGAACTGTTCGGCGGGCTCGGCTTCGTGTTCGCGTTGCGCGTGCTGCCGGCGATCATCTTCGTGACCGCGTTGATCTCGGTGCTCTATCACCTGGGCATCATGCGCTGGATCGTGACCGGCTTGGGCACGCTGTTCCAGAAGGTGATCGGCGTGTCGAAGATCGAATCGTTCTCGGCGGTCGCGACGATCTTCCTCGGACAAAGCGAAATGCCCGCGGCCGTCAAACCGTTCGTGCATCAGCTGCGCGGGCCCGAGTTGTTCGCGATCATGGCGAGCGGCATGGCATCGGTCGCAGGTTCGGTACTTGCGGGTTATGCGGGACTCGGTGTGCGGCTCGAATACCTGATCGCCGCGTCGTTCATGGCGGTGCCCGGTGGTCTCCTGTTCGCGAAGATCATCTGCCCGTCGACCGAGCCGTCGCACATCGCGTTCGACAATCTCCAGTTCGAAGACGTGCGCCCCGCCAACGTGATGGATGCCGCGGCCGGCGGTGCGGCGATCGGCTTGAAGATCGCGGTCAACGTGGGCGCGATGGTGCTCGCCTTCGTCGGCCTGATCGCGCTGTTGAACGGCGTGATGGGCGGCATCATGGGTTGGTTCGGTCATCCCGAATGGAACCTCGAAGCATTGATGGGCGAAGTGTTCGCACCGATCGCGTGGATGATCGGCGTGCCGTGGGAATCGGCCGGCATCGCGGGCAACCTGCTGGGTCAGAAGTTGATCTTGAACGAGTTCGTCGCCTACATCGGCCTTGCGCCCTATCTCAAGGACGCGGCCACGGTCGCCGCTGCCGGGCTTCACGTGCTCGATCCGAAGACCATCGCAATCATGTCGTTCGCGCTTTGCGGCTTCGCGAATTTTTCGTCGATCGCGATCCTCGCGGGCGCGTTCGGCGCGATCCTGCCGTCGCTGCGTTCGGAAGTCGCGCGTTATGGACTGCGCGTGGTTGCGGCGGGGACGTTGTCGAACCTGATGAGCGCGACGATTGCGGGGCTGTTCATCGGACTCGCGTGAAACGCGACGCCCGGGATCAAATTTTTCGCGAGGTCAAGCCACGCAAGGTGCGGCCGCCAGCGTGCGCGCCGAGTCGGCCGCCGCGAGTCGGCGGGCGAGCGAGGTCGTCATCACGGTGGCCTCACCCTCGATCACCACGGTATCCCTGACCCGGCACACCGTCGACAATACCGTGCGAGCCTTCGCCGCATCCACCGAGAGCACGGTGACGGTTGCGTGAACGGTGTCTCCCGGGCGCACCGGCGCGCGGAACTTCATTTGCTGCACGAGATAGACCGTGCCGGGTCCGGGCAGGCGGGTCGCAACCGCGGCGGAGATCACGCTCGCGGTAAGGAACCCGTGTGCGATGCGTCCGCCGAACTGGGTACGCGCGGCGAATTCCTCGTTCATGTGCACCGCATTGTTATCGCCCGAGACGCCGGCAAACAGCACGATGTCGGATTCGGTGATGGTCTTGGAGAAGGTGGCGTGCATGCCGGGACGCAAGTCCTCGATGTCGTAGCCGTTCATTTCGTTCACGTGTGTTGGCCTTGTGTCAGAACTGGTGATCGGAGAGTGCCAGCGTGGTTTCGGCGCCGTGCGTGACGATGTCACTCAAGCCCGCGGCCTCGACCATCACGTGCGCCATGTAGTGGCGGGCGGTCAGGACCTTGGCCGACAGGAAGTCGGCGTCGGCATCGGCACTCGAGGCGGCAAGTTGCGCCACACCCGCCTCGGCGCCGCGCGCCATCAACCAGCCGCCAATCACGGTGCCCGCGAGCTTGAGAAAGGGCACTGCACCTGCAGCGGCCTTCGCAGGGTCTTGTGCGCTGTGCGCGAGCAACCAATCGACTGCGGCCGTCAGCGACCGCAGTCCCACTTGCAGGGCGCGGCCGATGATTGCCAGGTGATCGTCCTGCGCTTCGCACAGGCGATGCGCATCGGCTTCCATCACGCCCTGGAGCGCTTTCATCGTGCGGCCCCCTTCGCGCGCCAGCTTGCGCCCGATCAGGTCGTTGGCCTGGATGCCGGTGGTGCCTTCGTAGATGGTCGTGATGCGGGCGTCACGCAGGTATTGAGCCGCGCCCGTCTCCTCAACGAAGCCCATGCCGCCGTGCACCTGGATGCCGTCGGACGTGATGCCCAACGCGTTCTCGGTGCACCAGCCCTTGACGACGGGCGTGAGCAACTCGACCAGCGCCTGGCTGCGAGCGCGCTCGTGCGCGTCCGCGTGGCCGGCAGCGCGGTCCATCTGTCCGGCGGCAAAGTAGGCCAGCGAGCGCATCGCCTCGATGCGCGCCTTCATGTCCAGCAGCATGCGGCGCACGTCCGGGTGGCCGATGATGGTCTTGCTGCCCGGCGTGGCCGTTCGGCCCTGCACGCGGTCCAACGCGTAGGCCCGGGCACGCTGGTAGGCACGCTCGGAAATGCCCACACCTTCGAGGCCGACGTTCACTCGGGCATGGTTCATCATCGTGAACATATAGCCCAGGCCCTTGTGCGGCTCACCCACCAGGTAACCGAGGGCGCCGCCCTTGTCGCCGAAGCTCATCACCGCCGTCGGACTGGCATGGATGCCGAGCTTGTGCTCGATCGAGGCGCAGACCAGATCGTTGCGTTCGCCCAGCGTGCCGTCTTCGTTGACGAGAAACTTCGGGCACAGGAACAGCGAGATCCCCCGCACGCCCTCGGGTGCGTCAGGCAGTCGCGCCAGCACGAGGTGGACGATGTTCTCGGCCATGTCGTGCTCGCCCCAGGTGATGAAGATCTTGGTGCCCACGACCCGGTAGTGTTCACCCTCGGGCGTTGCACGACTGCGCACCGCCGACAGGTCGGAGCCGGCCTGCGACTCGGTCAGGTTCATCGTGCCGGTCCAGCGCCCCTCGACCATGGCCGGCAGGAAGCGCTGCTTGAGCATGTCGCTGCCGTGATGGGCGATCGCCTCGACTGCGCCGAGCGTGAGCATCTGGCACAGGCTGAAGGCCATGTTGGACGCCTTCCACATCTCCAGCACGGCCGTGTTCACGAGCACGGGCAGCCCCTGGCCGCCGAGGTCGGTCCGTGCGGGCATGCCGTTCCAGCCGGTTTCGCAGAAGCTCGCGTAGGCCTGCCTGAAGCCGTCGGCGGTGGTCACGACGCCGCCGTCCCAGCGCGCGCCCTGTTGATCGCCGGGCCAGTTGATCGGATCGAGCACGCCCGCCGCAAACTTGGACGCTTCCTCGAGGATCGCTTCCACGAGGTCGGGCGTCGCGTCCTCGAAGCCGGGCTGGGAGCAGATCGCGTCCAGGCCCGCAATTTCCTTCATCGTGAAGAGCATGTCGCGCAGCGGCGCGGCGTACGTGATCATGGGTCGATCTCCGCGAGTCAGTGTTCGGTGTCGGTGCGCTTGCCGCGCAGCGCCAGCAGTTCGCCGACGATGCCGCGGCGGAACGACAGCACGCACACGACGAAGATCACACCCATGATCACCGTGACCCAGGGGCCTACCTTGTCGGCAAGCTGGTTTTCCAGCGTCACGATGGTCAGTGCGCCGACGGCCGGGCCGACGATCGTGCCCATGCCGCCGAGCAACGTCATCAACACCACCTCGCCCGAAAGATGCCAATGCACGTCGGTCAGCGAAGCAAGCTGGAACACCAGTGCTTTCATGCCGCCGGCCACGCCGGTGATCGCAGCCGAGAGCACGAAGGCGAGCAGCTTGAAACGCGCCACGTCGTAGCCGAGCGAGATGGCCCGCGGCTCGTTCGCGCGGATCGCCTTGAGCAC
Source organism: Burkholderiales bacterium (assembly GCA_038318315.1). Classification (GTDB taxonomy): domain Bacteria; phylum Pseudomonadota; class Gammaproteobacteria; order Burkholderiales; family Burkholderiaceae_D; genus CAHJXF01. The sequence continues at coordinate 4,705 of JBBQCA010000179.1, forward strand.
CTGGCCGAAGGGCGAATGGACGATGCGGTAGATCATCCAGAAGCCCAGGCAGAACACCCCGAAGACGAAGAAGTACATCGCGATGCTGTCGCCCAGATCGATCAGGCCGAAGAGCTTGCCGCGAGGCACGCCCTGAAGACCGTCTTCACCGCCGGTGAAGGACAACTGCACGGCGAAGAAGAAGACGAGCTGGGCCAGAGCCAGCGTGATCATCGTCATGTAGATGCCCGCGCGCCGGATCGACAGCGCGCCGAATCCCAGGCCCAGCACCGCCGCGAATGCGCCTCCCGCCAGCAAGGACAGCTCGGGCGTGACTCCGTAGTTCTTGCTCAATGCGGCGCAGACGTAGGCCGCGCCGCCGAAGAATGCCGCGTGACCGAACGACAGCAGCCCGGCAAATCCCAGCAGCAGGTTGAATGCCGACGCGAACAACGCGAAGCAAAGGACCTGCATCAGGAACGTCGGGTACATCACGAACGGGGCGGCGAGACCCAGTGCAAACAGCACGAGCCATCCCCAGTTCGAACCGAAATGTTTCATTGCATGGTCTCCTTCAAGCCTGCTTGCCGAACAGGCCAGCCGGGCGAAACAGCAGCACAACGATCATGACCACGAAGATCACGATCGCCGATGCCTCGGGATAGACGACCTTGGTGAGCCCCTCGACCACCCCCAGGCCCAGTCCGGTGACGATGGAGCCGGCGATAGAACCCATGCCGCCGATCACCACCACCGCGAACACCACGATGATCAGGTTCGACCCCATCACCGGATTCACCTGCAGCACCGGCGCGGCCAGCACGCCGGCGAAAGCCGCCAGCGCGACTCCGGCGCCATAGGTGAGCGTCACCAGCAACGGCACGTTGATGCCCAGCGCCTGCACCAGCTCCGGTTTTTCGGTGGCTGCGCGCAGCGTGGCACCCAGCGAGGTACGCTCGATCAGGTACCAGGTGGCCACGCAAACCAGCAGCGAAGCCGCCACGACCCAGCCGCGATACAGCGGCAGGAACATGAAGCCCAGATCCTTGCCGCCTTGCAACGCCTCGGGCACCGGGTACGACTCGCCTGAAATGCCGAAGTAGTAGCGGAACACGCCCTCGGCAATCAACGCGAGGCCGAAGGTCAGCAACAGGCCGTACAAATGGTCCATCTTGTACAGTCTCTTGAGCATGGTGCGTTCGATGACGACGCCCAGCAGGCCTACCGCGATCGGCACCACGAACAGTGCCACCCAGTAGTTCATCCCGAGGTAAGTCAGCCCCAGCAGCGCGCCGAAGGCGCCCACCATGTAGAGCGCACCGTGCGAGAAGTTGATGATGTTGAGCAGGCCGAAGATCACGGCCAGCCCCAGGCTCAGCACCGCGTAGAACGAGCCGTTGATGAGCCCGAGCAGCAGTTGGCCGAACACAGCCTTGGCTGGAATGCCTAAGAGTTCCATCGCAGTGATCCTCGGTGATGGGGGTTGAGTGCCCGCCGGGCTCCGCTCGAAAGCGGCGTCCGGCGGTAGAGGGTCACTTCTTGACCAGCGGGCACTTCGATGCCGAAAGCGGCTGAAAAGCCCCTGCCGCAGGAATCGTGGCAATCACGTTGTAGTAGTCCCAAGGCGTGGTCGACTCGCTCGGCTTCTTTACCTGCAGCAGGTACATGTCGTGCACCATGCGGCCGTCAGCGCGGATGCTGCCGTTCCTGGCGAAGAAATCGTTGACGGGCGTCTTGGTCATTTGCGCCATGACCTTCTGGGTGTCGTCGCTGCCGGTTGCCTTGACGGCCTTCAGGTAATGCAGCACCGACGAGTACTGGCCGGCCTGCACCATCGTCGGCATGCGCTTGTGCTGCTCGAAGAA
>JBBQCA010000180.1:0-6525 GCA_038318315.1 Burkholderiales bacterium
CGCAAGTCGCTGATCGCGAAGAGTCAGGCCGTCGAAGCTGCCGAGCAGCCGCGAACTTGCCCGTTCGCGCTCCTCGCCAACGATCGATTCGCCGATGCCGCGGCGTTTGGCGATGGAACGATTGACCATGCGCTTGCGCGCTTCACGCAACGCGCGTTCCGCCTGAGTGGTCGCGTTCGACGCGGCCGCGGCGTCGGGGCCGTCCTGCAGGCCCGGGACGTTGGCAAAGGTCGGCGCGAACTCGGGTGTCTGAAGGCCGTCCTGCCCCGGCGCCACGCTTCTGAGTTGCGCGGTACCCGCGCTCTGGATCGCCCGCACCGTCGTTGCGGCTTGCGCGCTGGCAATCGCAAGGCCGCAGGAGAGGCCCGCGATCGTGATCCGTATCCACTTCAATTCATTCGGCATGTGGAACTCCCTGTTGTTGGAGAGGTTGCGGAGCTCGGTCGCGGAACTCCGTCGCATCGTTGTTCGACGCGGCTCCGAACGGTAGCGCTGTGCTCGAACCTTGGCAAGAATTGCTTGGAGGTCCGCGCCCCACGCCATTCTCGTACGCGCGCCTGCGTGCGGGTACGGGCCAACGCGTCTTCCGCGAGCTACCCGATGCAAGCCGCCAGTTAGAATCTGCCGCTGAAATGGCGAACGCGTTCGTTTCCGATGAGCGAGCAATCACCGAAGGCAGACCGGGTGCCAACCAGGAAGCCGCAAGCGCCGCGGGCCGGCAACAAGAAGATGGAGCAGCGCCAGACCAGCATGGAGTTGCTGCTCGACACCGCGCTGCGCCTGTTCGTGTCGCAGGGCTATCGCTCGACCAACCTGGAACAGATCGCGGGCGCGGCCAGGCTGACCAAGGGCGCGGTCTATTTCTATTTCGGCAGCAAGGAGGCGGTGCTGGTCGCATTGCTCGAACGCGTGCGGCGCATCGTCGTCGATGACGCGATCGCGGTCGTCAACGCGGCCGGACCGGCGCCGACCGACAAGCTGGTCGCCTACATCCACTACCAGGCCAACCTCGGCATCACGCATCGCGACGAGGTGCTGCTGCTGCTGCTGATGGGGCTGGAATTCAAGGCGCGTGGCGGCGACGGCCAGGACTTCCTCGCGAAGCTCTACAAGCGGCAGTGCTCGTTCATCGAGGCACTGGTGAAGTCCGGCCAGGCGGCGGGCGAATTTCGCACCGACGTGCGTTCCAAGGAGCTCGCGTCGCTGGTGCTCGCGACGCACGATGGGACCTTCCTCGAATGGTTTCGACGCTCGACCACATTGAAGGGGACCGAACTGGTAAGAGCGCTGCGCTCGACGGTGCTCACGGGGCTTGCGGGCCGCCCGGTTATCCGACACGCGCCGGCGAAGAAGAAAGCCGGCTGAGGGCACCCGCTGCCATCGTTTCCCGCCATCGTCGACGAGTGCTCCGCTTCAACATACTATCCGGATAGTATGATTGAACTTCGCAAGGAGCGGCCGTGGAAGCGCAAGCGGTAGCACGCGGCATCGTCTCGGTTCGGTTCCAGAACGGATTCACGTTGACAGCTTTTTTCCCTCGCGAGCAAGATGCCTGTCCCCGTTCTATCAATCTTTGTCCAAGGGAGTCGAAGATGAAAAAGAATCAAGGTGGAAAGGCGCGTCTCGGGGTCATGGCTGTCGCGACGATGGCCGCACTGATGTCAACGGCGGTCGTTGCGTCGGACGACGAAGATCGCCCGGGCGACCGGCTCGAAGGGCGAGCGGGCAACGAGCAGGCCCAAATCCGGCGAGGATTCGAGATCGCTCCGGTACCGCTCGATTTTTCCGGTAAGTCGCGCGGCCTGGTCGGCTTGGGCAGCTATATCGTCAACACGACCGGTTGCAACGATTGCCATACCCACCCTTCCTATGCGAAGGGAGGCGACCCATTCCTGGGTCAGCCCGAGCAGATCAACACGCTCACGTATCTGGCGGGCGGCCGCTTGTTCGGCCCCTTCGTCTCTGCAAACCTCACGCCGGACAAGCATGGCAAGCCAGCCGGGCTGACGCGCGAGGAATTCGAGCGGACCTTGCGAACGGGGCACAACCCGCACGATCCCAAGGGCGAAATTCTTCAGGTCATGCCCTGGCCCGTCTTCGGCAAGAAGGTCGATCGCGACCTCGATGCCATCTACGAATATCTCAGGGCGATCCCGTCGCGGGAAATGCCGACGCCTTCGCCGTAGTCGCCAGGGGGCCGGCTCGCGCCGGCCCCGTCGAGGGCACGACACGGCTCCGTCGCCTGCAGATGCGGCGGAGCTCCGCGAGCGGCGGGACCTCTTCTCCTGCGCGAAGAACATTGCAAGGGGGCCGCGGAACATGCAGACTGCCCCTCGCTGCAAGCAACAAAAAAGACACAAGAGCGGTGCAGGCGTTGTGTGCATTGGGCGACGCGGCATCGCCGACCAACAAGATCTCGGAGACACGACATGGAAAATCGCTTCAATCGCGCGCAGCCGGTCTGCGCGTTCGCTGGTACGTCCTCAATGCCGGGCGGACGCGTCGCGCGCGCCGCGGCGGTCCTCGCCTTGCTCGTCGTCCCGGTGTTCGCGATGGCCGCCGGCGTCAGCGTGCGCATGGATCATTCGAGCCCGGCATCGACGCCGTTCCCCAGCGATCGCTTCACGCGGGTGGACTTTTCCCAGAACACCTTCAAGCGCGTCAAGCTGCCCAAGCCGGATTGCACGGTGCAGCCGTCCGACTGCGCCGACATCGACGTCATCAACACGCTCGACGGTTTCAACACGCAGCCGCGCATCACCGTGCCGTTCACCGGCGCGATCGACGTGTCCACTGTAACGAGCGACACCGTGTATCTCGTCAACCTCGGCGACACGCTCTCGGGCGCGGGCTTCGGGCAACGAGTCGGCATCAACCAGGTGTCTTTCAACCAAGTGCCGTCAGACCCGGCTGTCAATACGCTGGTGTTCGAGTCCGATGAGCTGCTGAACCAGCACTCGCGCTACCTTCTGGTCGTCACCAACGGCGTACACGACGCCGTCGGCGACCCGATCGAAGGGCGCGCGTTCGAGCGCTTCAAGCGCGAGCCCAGCGAAGACGAAGAGGGCGACCACGACCTGATGGACTATCGCAAGGCGCTCACGGACGGCGAGCGGTCGGCGCGCTCGACGCGCCATCGCGTCGTCGCGTTGAGCTTGTTCACCACGCAGAGCATCAGCGCCGACCTGGAAAAGATTCACCGCCAGATCAAGCATTCGCACCCGGGGCCGGTCAACTTCATGATCGGCAACGGCGGTAGCACGCGTGCCGTGTTTCCGGTCGCTAACGTGACCGGCATCCAGTGGGTGCGGCAGACCGGTACCGCGCCCACGTTCGCGACGTCCGCGGTTCCGACGACTGCGCTCGGTGTCGTCCCGGGTGCAGTGGGACGCATTGCCTTCGGCAAATTCCGCTCGCCGGACTACGAGACTGCGGCCAAGTACATTCCCGCCACGGGAACGCTGACTGGTGAGCCCTCGGTGCAGTCGACCAACGAGCTGGTGTTCGAACTGTTCCTCCCGAGCGGCCCGCGGCCTGCGGGTGGCTGGCCGGTGGCGATCTTCGGCCATGGGTTTGGCAACAGTCTTTACGACACGCCCTGGACCGTACCGTCGGTGCTCGCATCCAGAGGCATCGCCACCATCGCGATCCACGTCGTAGGCCATGGCTTCGGGCCGTTGAGTACGCTCAACGTGATGCAGACCGCTGGGGCTCCAGTGGTTGTGCCCGCCGGCGGCCGCGGCATCGATCAGGACGGCAACGGCACGATCGACTCGACCGAAGGCTCAAGCGCGGCGCCGCCGCGGACCGCCATCGCAAGCCGCGACGGCCTGCGCCAGACGGTGGTCGATTTGATGCAGCTCGTGCGGCAAATCCAGGCGGGCATCGACGTCGATGGCAACGGCAGCGTCGATCTGAACCGCGAGCACATCTATTACTTCGGTCAATCCTTCGGCGGCATCTACGGCACGATATTTCTGGGCGTCGAGCAAGCGGTCAGGGCCGGCGTGCCCAACGTGCCAGGCGGCTCGATCCCCGAGGTCGTTCGCCTCGGAGGGTTTCGCGTCCTGCTGGCCACGGCGCTCGCCACACGACAGCCGCAGCTGTTGAACCTTCCGCCCGCTCCCGGCGTTCCGGTGCCGTTCAACTTCAGGTTCAACGAGAACATCCCCCTGCGCAACCAGCCGCCGCTGATCAATACAGTTCCCGGAGCGAGCGCCATCCAGCTCGTGATCGAGAACAGCGAGTGGGTGGAACAGTCGGGCAATCCGGTGGCCTACGCCCGCTTCATCCGCAAGCAACCGCTGCATGGCAACTCGGCCACGCCGGTGATCATCCAGTTCGCCAAGGGTGACGGCACCGTGCCCAACCCGACGACGACGGCCATTCTTCGAGCCGGCGACCTTGCCGATCGAGCCACGTACTTTCGGAACGACCTGGCTTTCGCGGCAACCGGCGGGAAGATCCCGAAGAATCCCCATGGTTTCATGGTCAACATCACCAACCCGTTTGCAGCGCCTTTTGCAATAGCGGCTCAGATGCAGATCGCGGTGTTCTTCGCGTCGGACGGCACGGTCGTCATCGATCCGGATGGCGCCGGCCCGATCTTCGAAACGCCGATCGTGCCGCCGTTGCCGGAGACGCTGAACTTCCTGCCGTAACTTCCTTCACTGCGTCCACCGGTTTGCGAGCCGGTGGACGTGCAAGGAACGCACCGCTCTGCATTGGCTCTTACCGTACTTCGAATCAAATTGTGTACGATGCAATCGTGTATCAGGTAAATCGAGCGCGACGACAGCCCCTACGAATTCCCATGCCGGCCAGACCCCGAACATCCGCGAGCGCCACCGCCGCACTGCATCTGGACAACCAGATCTGCTTTGCGCTCTATTCCGCGTCGCTCACGATGACCAAGGTCTATCAGCCGCTGCTCAGGAAGCTGAAGGTCACCTATCCGCAATACCTGGTGTTGCTGGTGCTGTGGGAGCGGGACGGGCAGATCGTGTCGGAGCTGGGCGAGAAGCTGTTCCTCGATTCGGGCACGTTGACGCCGCTGCTCAAGCGCCTCGAATCCGTCGATTACCTGCGCCGTGCGCGCGATGCGAGCGACGAGCGCCGCGTAATCGTGTCGCTGACGCCGGCGGGTCGCGCATTGAAACAACGCGCGCTCGCGCTGCATGATCAGGTCGCCTGCGCGACGCAATGTTCAGCCAGCGAACGGGCCTCGCTCACGCGGCAACTCGCTCGGCTGCGCGGTGTGTTGAAGGAAACCCTGATCGATCGCTGAACCCGCGCAATTGTCGAGTTCACCCTGCCGCGATGTGCGGCTCTCTTCATCTCAAACTAGTGGAGCTTTCATGAAACTCGAAAAAGTGGTGTACCAGGCCCATGCCAAGGCCAGCGGCGGTCGCGAAGGCCGCGCTGTTTCGTCCGACGGCGTGCTCGATGTCAAGCTGACGGTGCCCAAGGAAATGGGCGGTGCCGGCGCTGCAGGCGCCAACCCGGAACAGCTCTTCGCGGCCGGCTACGCCGCGTGCTTCATCGGCGCAATGAAGCACGTTGCCATGATGAAGAAGATCAAGCTGCCCGGCGACCCGGTGATCGATTCGACCGTGGGCATCGGCCCGATTCCGAAGGGTTTCGGCATCGAAGTGGAAATGAACATCAGCGTGCCGGGCATGGACAAGGCCGAAGCCGAAGCGCTGGTCGCCGCCGCGCACGAGGTCTGCCCCTACTCGAACGCGACACGCAACAACATCGAGGTGAAGCTCAACGTGGTGTGACGTCAACGGCCGGTGCCGTAGACGAAGTCGACAAACGACGTCACGCTGTCGGCCTTGGTCCACACACCGACCGTGCCCGACCCGCCGAGGTGCGGGTCGTCGAGCGCGATGTACTGCTTGCCATCGAGGGAGACGACGATCCGCGTGTCCTTGAACTCGACCCGCAGGGTGTGCCACGCGCCGGAACTGACCGGCGCATCGACATATTTCAGCGTTTTGCGCCTGCCCCCTTCGGTGTAGTAAAGCGAGACGTTGTTCTCCAGCGCATTGGCGCGCGCGACGTAGTAATGATCGGCGTCCTTCCAGCGCCAGACCACACCGCCCGCCTGATCCTCACGACCCGAGATCGGCTTGAACTTCACTTCGACGAAACCGTCGGCGATCGCCGTGCCGCTCTTCACGCACCACGGGTAGGTACCGCTTCCGCTCTGCGTGAGCACGTTGCGCCTGCTCGGCGCCCCCGCGTCCACAGTCACGGCCCAGCGCGGGCAGCCGGCCCCGGTGACGCCGCAGATCCAGCCGGCCGGCACCGAGCCGACCACTTCGGCGTCGAAATTGACGGTCTGCGCGAGGGGCATTTCCGACGCGAGCAAGGCCAGAGCGCCTATCGATAGTTTCTTGATCATCACTCTTCTCCTTCATGGGTCACGCGCGGAGTCACGCACGGCTTCGCCTTCGAAGTGCGCATACAACGAGTCCAGCACCATGCTCATCGCTTCGAGCAGCGCGTCGTCGCCGGGAC
>JBBQCA010000181.1:0-6490 GCA_038318315.1 Burkholderiales bacterium
CAGTCGCGCTACGGCGTGAGCTTCGATCCGGATACCGAAGCGATCGTCACGATCGGTTCGAAGGAAGGCCTCGCGCACCTGATGCTGGCCACGCTCGATCGCGGCGACACGGTGCTCGTGCCCAATCCGAGTTATCCGATCCACATCTACGGCGCGGTGATCGCGGGCGCCGACATCCGCAGCGTGCGCATGACCCCGGAAGTCGATTTCTTCGACGAATGCGAGCGCGCGATCCGCGAATCGATCCCGAAACCCAAGATGATGATCCTCGGCTTTCCGAGCAATCCAACCGCGCAATGCGTCGAGCTGGAGTTCTTCGAACGCATCATCGCGCTGGCCAGGCAGCACGACATCCTGGTGGTTCACGACCTGGCCTATGCCGACATCACCTTCGACGGATGGAAGGCGCCGTCGATCATGCAGGTGCCCGGCGCGCGCGACGTGGCCGTCGAGTTCTTCACGATGTCCAAGAGCTACAACATGGCCGGCTGGCGCATCGGCTTCATGGTCGGCAACAAGGACATGGTCAATGCGCTCGCGCGCATGAAGAGCTATCACGACTACGGCAGCTTCACGCCCGTGCAGGTGGCCGCGATCGCCGCGCTCGAAGGGCCGCAGGATTGCGTGAAGGAGATCGCCGCCAAGTACCAGAGACGCCGCGACGTGCTCACCAAGGGTCTCGCCGAAGCGGGGTGGAAGGTCGATGTGCCGCGTGCGTCGATGTACATCTGGGCCGCGTTGCCCGAGGCTTATGCCGCGATGGGCTCGCTCGAGTTCGCCAAGAAGCTGCTGGCCGAAGCCAAGGTCGCGGTGTCGCCGGGCATAGGCTTCGGCGACTACGGCGACGGGCATGTGCGATTCGCGTTGATCGAGAACGAGGCGCGCACGCGCCAGGCGATCCGCGGCATCAAGGATATGTTCCGCAAGGACGGCCTCCTGCCGCGTGCAGCGGCGTGATGAAACCCATCCAGGTCGCGCTGCTCGGATCGGGCACGGTGGGTGGCGGCATGCTGCGCGTGCTGTCGCGCAATCAGGAAGAGATCAAACGTCGCGCCGGGCGGGGCATCGTCGTGACCTTGATCGGGGCGCGCAACGTCGAGAAGGCGCGGCACCTGGTCGGTGATGGCGTACGCGTGGAGGTGGATCTCTTCGCGGTAGCCACCGACCCGTCAGTCGAGATCGTGGTCGAACTGATCGGCGGCACCACCGACGCGAAGGCCCTGGTCCTCGCCGCGATTGCCGCGGGCAAGCATGTGGTCACGGCCAACAAGGCCTTGCTGGCGCTGCACGGCAACGAGATCTTCGCCGCCGCGCAGGCGAGAGGCGTGATGGTCGCGTTCGAAGGCGCGGTCGCCGGGGGTATCCCCATCATCAAGGCCTTGCGCGAAGGGCTGACCGCCAATCGCGTCGAGTGGATCGCGGGCATCATCAACGGCACCAGCAACTTCATCCTGTCATCGATGCGCGACACCGGCGCGAGCTTCGCGGATGCGCTCGCCGAGGCGCAGCGTCTCGGTTATGCGGAAGCCGATCCCACCTTCGACATCGAAGGCATAGACGCGGCTCACAAGTTGTCGATCATGAGTGCGATCGCGTTCGGCATTCCGATGCAGTTCTCGCGCGCCTACACCGAGGGCATCTCGAAGCTGACGGCCGAAGACATCCGCTATGCGGAAGAACTCGGCTATCGCATCAAGCTGCTCGGCATCTCGCGTCGCGTCGATGTCGCCGAAAACGGGGGCCAGGCCGGCATCGAGCTGCGCGTCCATCCGACGTTGATCCCCACCAGGCGACTGCTCGCGAATGTCGAAGGGGTGATGAACGCCGTGCTCGTGAAGGGCGATGCAGTCGGCCCGACGCTGTATTACGGCGCCGGCGCAGGCGCCGAACCGACTGCGTCGGCGGTCGTGGCCGACCTGGTCGACGTCACGCGCCTGCATACCGCCGACCCCGAGCACCGCGTGCCGCATCTCGCGTTCCAGCCCGATTCGCTGTCGGCCACGCCGATCCTGCCGATCGCCGAAGTACGCACCGCGTATTACCTGCGCCTGCGCGTGGCCGACAAGCCCGGCGTGCTCGCCGACATCACGCGCATCCTCGCCGACGCGCAGATCTCGATCGGCGCCTTCCTGCAGAAGGAACCAGCCGTTGGTACGCACGCCACCGACATCATCATGCTCACGCACAACACCATCGAGAAGCGCGTCGATGCCGCGATCGCGCGCATCGAGGCGCTCGAGACCGCGTTGTCGTCGGTGACGCGGATCCGCGTCGAAGACCTCGCGTGAAATAACGAAGACGCAAGGAAGACGCGATGCAACTCAATCAGGTCACTGTTGCCGTCAGCGACATCGAGCGCTCGGTGCGCTTCTATCGCGCGCTCGGCCTCGTGCCGGTGGTGCTTTCGCCGCACTACGCGCGCTTCGTCTGCCCCGAAGGGCGCAGCACGTTCTCGGTCCATTGCAGCGATGCGCCCGTGTCGTCGACCACCGTCGTGTATTTCGAATGCGACGAGCTCGACGCGACGGTGGCGAAGCTCGAAGCCGCGGGCATCGTGTTCGACAGCCCGCCGGCTGATCAACAATGGCTGTGGCGCGAAGCGCGCTTGCGCGATCCCGACGGCAATCCGATCTGCCTCTTTCACGCGGGAAGAAATCGCATCGACCCGCCGTGGAAGGTCGACGACGCGGGCCACGGCACGCAACTCGCATGAACTACATCTCCACGCGCGGCGGCGGCTTCGCATCGAACCAGGGCGCTGACGGCGGCGGTTCGGCAAACTTTCTCGACATCCTCCTCGAAGGACTCGCGCCCGACGGCGGCCTCGCCATGCCCGCGAGCTACCCACAGATCGATCGCGAGACACTCGATGTGTGGCGCTACCTGTCGTATCCCGAACTCGCGTTCGAAGTCGTGCGCCAGTTCGTCACCGACATCCCGAGTGCAGACCTGCGCGCGATCGTGATGAAGACCTACACGCCCGACGCGTTCGGCAGTACCGAGATCACGCCGTTGACCTCGCTCGCGAAATTCCATCCGGGGCTGCATCTTCTCGCCCTCTCGAACGGCCCGACGCTCGCGTTCAAGGACATCGCGATGCAGTTGCTCGGCAACCTGTTCGAGTACGCGCTCGCGAAAGATCATGCGCATCTGAACATCGTCGGCGCGACCTCGGGCGATACCGGCAGCGCGGCCGAGTATGCGATGCGCGGCAAGCGCGGCATTCGCGTCTTCATGCTGTCGCCCGCGGGACGCATGAGCGCGTTCCAGACCGCGCAGATGTTCTCGCTCTCCGATCCGAACATCCACAACCTCGCGATCGCTGGCGTGTTCGACGACTGCCAGGACATCGTCAAGGCGATCAGCGCCGATGCCGCGTTCAAGCACGCGCATGCGATCGGCACGGTCAATTCGATCAACTGGGCGCGCGTGGTCGCGCAGGTGGTCTATTACTTTCGTGGCTATTTTCTTGCGACTGGCGGCAACGACGAGCGCGTGTCGTTCGCGGTGCCGTCGGGCAATTTCGGCAACATCTGCGCAGGGCATATCGCACGCATGATGGGCTTGCCTATCGATAGACTCGTATGTGCGACCAACGAGAACGACGTGCTCGACGAGTTCTTTCGCACCGGCGTCTATCGCGTGCGCGGCGCGGCCGAAACCCACGCGACCAGCAGCCCGAGCATGGACATCAGCAAGGCGTCGAACTTCGAGCGCTTCGTGTTCGACCTGGTCGATCGCGATCCGGCGCGGCTCGGCGCGTTGTGGCAGCAACTCGAACGCGAAGGGCGATTCGATCTTTCGAACTCGCCGCCGTTCGCAGAAGTGTCCGAACGCTACGGCTTCGCGTCGGGACGATGCGATCAGGCCGCCTGCATCGCAACGATCCGCGAAGTCGCGACGGCGACCGGCATCGTGATCGATCCTCATACGGCTATCGCCGCCAAGGTCGCGCGCGAGCACGCGAAGCCGGGTGTTCCGATGATCGTTCTCGAAACCGCCAAGCCGGCGAAGTTCAACGAGACGATCCGCGAGGCGCTCGGGGTCGATGCGCAAATTCCGCGCGGCTACGAGGATCTCTGGCAGAGGCCGCAGCATTCGACCGCGCTAAGCGCGGATGCCGATGCGGTCAAGCGTTACGTCGTCGAGCACGCGGCCTAGCCGTCGAGTTACTACAGGTTCTTGCCGCGAGGAGCCGACATGGAACCAATGCGGCGGGAGAACATGCTCCGGCCCAAAACAAAACGGCGTCATGAAGACGCCGTTCTGCCGATTACACACGACCGCTAGTTTTTCCTGCGCTTGCGCATGGCGCCAAAGGCCACAACGCCGATGCCCAGCAATGCCAGAGAGGCGGGTTCGGGAACCGCTGTCACCGCAGCTTGCGTCAGCGTGAAACCGCCGCTGTTGTCACCGCGAAAAGTATCGCTTACCGAAAACGTCAGCGTCGGGTTGCTGACCGAGAACGCGCCAAAGCCGAGCGATGAAAGCGATGCTGAGGACAGGAACAAAACGGAAGGCGGTGCGGAACTTCCAAGACCGTTGGCGCTGTTGGTCGGGAATAGCTGCACGGTTCCCGCGACACCGGAGATGTTGAGCAGCAATGCACCGAATGTCGTTGCTCCGTTTGCCAACGAGCCGCCGGTGCCGGTAGAGCCCGGCGTGACGACCACTCCGGCACCGTTGGTGCAGAAGGTGTTGCCGGGCTGCAGGCAGGCGAGACCGCTTTCGCTGAAACCCAGTTGATCGCTGCCTGTGAGCGTGCCGGTAAACGTGAAGGAGACGCCATTGCTGGCCGACGGAACACTCAGTGTCCCGCTTGGCAGAAGCACCAACGCGGCGCTTGCAGCGCCCGACACGCCCCAAGACAGGACGGCCAGCGCAAGAACCATTAAACGTTTCATGAGAAACCAATAGTCGAAGTTGTTGAGAACCCATTGGTACGCACGAATCGTACCTTGCAGTTAAGTTCTTGTTTTCGGGGCGAACTTCAAATCGAACGGTTCGATTCTGTAAAGAATCCTGACTGGATCCATTCAAGGCGAAGGCACGAGGCCGCTCGCGTCAAGCCGCAGCCGGCTTCGCTCCAGGCACCGCGTGCAGACGTCCGTAGTTGTCTTCGAGCCGCACGATGTCGTCTTCGCCGAGGTAGCCGCCCGACTGAACCTCGATCATCTCGAGATCGATCATGCCCGGGTTCTCGAGACGATGAACCGTGCCCAGCGGGATGTAGGTCGACTGGTTCTCGGCCAGCATGATGGTCTCGGTGCCGCGCGTGACGCGCGCCGTGCCCGTCACCACGATCCAGTGCTCGGCGCGATGGTGGTGCATCTGCAGCGACAGGCTCGCGCCAGGCTTGACGACGATGCGCTTGACCTGGAAGCGTGGACCGGCGTCGATCGAATCGTAGTAGCCCCAGGGCCGATGCACCTTGCGATGCGTTTCGGCATGGGTGCGCGAGTCTGCCTTCAATCGAGCCACGATGCGCTTGATGTCCTGGGTCTTGTCCTTCCTCGCGACCAGCACCGCATCGGCGGTCTCGACCACGATCATGTCGTCCAGGCCCAGGCAGGCGACCAGGCGTCCCTCGGCGATCACGAGACTGCCGCGCGTGTCTTCGAGCAGGGTGTCGCCCTGCGCCGAATTGCCGTCCGCGTCCTTGTCCGAGGTCGCCCATACCGCGTCCCACGCGCCCACATCGGACCAGCCCGCGTTCAACGGTACGACCACACCCGCGATGCCCAGGCCGGGCGCGCCGGCGAGCTTCTCCATCACCGCATAGTCGATCGAGTCCGACGGGCACTCCTCGAATGGGTCACGGCCGATGCGCACGAAGTCGCGATCCACCGCGCCCGCATCGATCGCGCTTCTGCACGCGGCGTACATGTCGGGCGCCAGTTGTTCGAGCGCACGCAACCACACGCTCGCTTTCATCATGAACAGGCCGCTGTTCCAGAGATGGCGACCGTCTTCGAGGTACTTCTGCGCGGTGGCGAGCGGCGGCTTCTCGACGAAGGCCACCAGAGGCTGTGTCGCGAGTTTCTCGTTTCCCCCGCCTTTGATCGCGCCTTTGATTGACACGGCGACTTCGAGATATCCATAGCCCGTCTCGGGCCGGTCGGGGACGATGCCGAAGGTGACCATCGCGCCATCCATCGCCGGACCGATCGCCGTCTGGATGGCCGCATGGAAGGCCGCGACGTCGCGCATCACGTGGTCGGCGGGCATCACCAGCAACAACGCGTCGCCGCCATCGACGGCCGCGAGCATGGCCGCCAGCGTCAATGCCGGCGCGGTGTTTCGGCCGAAGGGTTCGAGCAGGATCTTGCCGCCGGCGGCGCCCGAAGAGCGCATCTGCTCGGCCGACAGGAAGCGGTATTCCTCGTTGCAGACCACGATCGGCCCGGCCACGGGAAGCTTGCCCTTGAAAGCCGCCAGCCGCATCGCGGTCGCCTGCAGCATGGTCTCGCCGCCGACCAGCGACAGCAGT
>JBBQCA010000182.1:0-6485 GCA_038318315.1 Burkholderiales bacterium
GCGCGAGGTCGAGCGGCGCGCGACGCACAGCGCGCATCTGATCGAACAATTGCTCACGCTAGCGCGCGCCGAATCGGGTGACGACAGCCTGCCGGTGACCGACGTCGATCTCGCGCATGTCGCGCAGCAGGTGATCGAGCGACGCCTGCCGGACGCGATCGCGCGGCGCATCGATCTGGGTTTCGAGAGCGATGGCAAGGTGTGCGTCATCGTCGCCAATGACGTGCTGGTCGGCGAGCTGCTCGGCAATCTCGTCGACAACGGCCTGCGCTACGGGCGCGACGGCGGGCACGTGACGGTCGTGCTCGAAAGCGACGAAGGCGGGGTCACGCTCGCCGTGTCCGACGATGGCGCGGGTCTCCCGATCGAACAGCGCGAACAGGTGTTTCGCCGCTTCTGGCGGTCCGATGCCGCGAGCACCGAGGGCGCGGGTCTGGGCCTTGCGATCGTCAAGGAAATCGCCGAGCGGTATCGCGGCACGGTTGCGATCGTGTCGCGACCCGACGTCGATGGCACGCGCGTCGAGGTACGCTTCACAACCGTCGCAGCAGCGAATGCCGCGGCTTCATCGAAGGGAGAACGAACAGCATGAGACGCATCGTCGTGGCGATCACCGGCGCGAGCGGCGCGGTCTATGGCGTGCGGCTGTTGCAGGCGCTCGCCGCGATGGAAGCGGTCGAGACGCACGTGGTGGTGTCGGCTTCGGGGGCGCTGACCGCGTTGCAGGAACTGGACATGAAGCGCGCCGACATCGAAGCTCTGGCGAGCGTCGCGCATGGCGTACGGGACATCGGCGCCTCGATCGCGAGCGGCTCTTTCGATGCCGACAGCATGATCGTCGCACCGTGTTCGATGAAGACGCTCGCCGCGATCGCGCACGGTCTCTCCGACAACCTGGTCGCGCGTGCGGCCGACGTGATGTTGAAGCAGCGTCGTCGTCTGGTGCTGCTCGCGCGCGAGACGCCGCTCAATCTCGCGCACCTGCGCAGCATGGTCGCGGTCACCGAGATGGGCGGCATCGTGATGCCGCCGGTGCCGGCGTTCTATCAGCGGCCGAGCACCATCGATGACATCGTCGACGATACGGTGGCGCGCGCGCTCGATCTGGTCGGGTTGCAGGCGCCTGCGTTGCAGCGATGGTCCGGCATGCAGGACGCTCGCAATCCAGCGGGTGACGAGGGAAGCTAGCGACCGTGCCAATAGCGCGGATGGTCTTGTCGATAGCGTGCGATCGACACGCCGTTCGATGCGAGCGTGACGGTGATTGCGCCGTCGACATCGTTGCGCAGAACCGGAATCGCGCGCTGCGCGTACCGCGCCATCACGTCGGGACGCGGGTGGTTGAAGCGGTTCAGATAACCCGACTGCACGATCGCGATCGACGGCGCGGTCGCATTGAGGAATGCGTCGGACGATGAGGTCCTGCTGCCATGATGCGGGACCAGAAGCACATCGGTGCGCAGCTTTCGAGGGTCGCGCTCGAGCAACTCGGCTTCCTGCGGCTTCTCGATGTCGGCGGTCAGCAGCATCGAATGACCGAGCGCTTCGACGCGCAGCACGCAACTCTTCGCATTGGGCTTGACCTGCGCCTTGCCGTCGCGCACGGCGTACACGTCCGGCAACGGGTGCATCAACTCGAAGCTCACGGCGTCGCTCGTCCATCGCTGTCCCGCGGAGCACCGGCCATACCTGATCGATGCGCGCACGATGGGGCTTTCCAGCGCGAGCGAAGTGCGCACCACCTCGACCGGCATCGCCTGCAGAATCGACAACGCGCCGCCCGAGTGATCGCTGTCGTTGTGCGAGACGATCAACGCGTCGAGACGATCGATGCCGTGCGCGCGAAGGAAGGGCACGATGATGCGATTGCCCGCGTCGTTGTCCGGTGCGTACCGCGGGCCGGTGTCGTAGAGGACGCGCGTGGTGTGCGTCTCGATCAGCACCGCAGTTCCCTGCCCGATGTCGAGCGCCGTCAAGCGCGCGGCGCCGGGCGCGGGACTATCGCCCGGCCACGCGAACATCGGCACCATCCAGAACGCGCCCAGCCATCGCGAGGGCACGCCGCGCGGCGCAAGCCACCACGCGACGCCGATGGTCGCGCACGCGAAGCTCCACGCGCTCGGCGCGGGTCCGGCCCAGACCGCGAGCGGCGCCGCGCTCAGCCAGCCCAGCCACACGGCCAGCAGCGCGACCAGCCCGTGTGCGGCGTGCAGCAGCCACGCGCCGAGGAAAGCGGGCATCACCGCGCCGGCAAGCGCCAGCGGCGTGACGACGAAGCTCACCAGCGGGATCGCGATCGCGTTCGCGAGCGGGCCGATCAGCGAGACCTGATAGAACAGCAGCAGCGTGAGCGGCGTGAGCGCCAGCGTCACGGCCCATTGCACGCGCACCGCGGTCCTGAACGAATGCGCGAAGCGTTCGCGCCACGAGGCGTTCGGCCCGTCGATTGCGAAACGCCCTGCGGTCACATAGAAGATCGCCGCGACCGCGGCGAACGAGAGCCAGAACCCCGCGCCCATCACCGCCCAGGGGTCGATCGCAACCACCACGACCAGCGCGATGCAGAGCACGCGCGACACCGAACTCATGCGATGCGTCCACAACGCCAGCGCGACCACCGCGATCATGTAGAGCGTGCGCTGCGCGGGCACGCCGAAACCCGCGAGCAGGCAATAGCCGAGCGCGACCGCGGTGCCCGCGAGCGCCGCGACCTTGTGGGCGGCGAGATGTGCGCACCAGGACGGGTGCCGTCGCCAGATCGCGAACGCCAGCCAGGCGCCGAGCGCCGCGAGCATGCTCACATGCAGCCCCGAGATCGAGACCAGGTGACCGATGCCGGTGCGGTTGAACACCACCCAGTCGGACTGCGCGATGGCACGCTGGTCGCCCACGATCAGCGCGATGATCACGCCCGCGTAGGGCGCGTTGTCCTTGAGCGGCTTGCCATCGGCGAGGATCTTGAAGACGCGGTCGCGAAGCCGCGAGCGTGCACGCTCTATGACGTGTCCGATGCTCCATACGAAGTCAGCAAGCTTGCGGGTTCGCGTGTCGGCGGAGACATCGATGACGGATTGCGATGGGTCGCCGCGTTCGTCGGTCGCGTCCGCCGAGTCCATCGATGAGCCCCCATCGTCCGCGCCCGGCCTGACGTAGCCGGTCGCACGCAGACCCTCTTCGAGCAGCCAGTATTCGTAGTCGAAGCCGTAAGGATTGGCCGCGCCATGCGGGCGCTTCAGACGCACCGTGAGCCGCCAGCGCTGTCCGGGTTCGATGTGCGGCCGCGCGGCGCTGGCTTCCCGTGGCGCATACCACCCGAGCGCGAGGTGTTCGGGGACGATCGCTCGCTTGCCAGTCGCGTTGCGCGATTCGATCGACTCCACGGTGAACGCGAAACGCACGCCGCGCTCGACGAGCGTGGGAAGTGCGGCCACCGTGCCGACCACGACCACGTCCGTGCCTTCAAGCGCGTGGGGCAGCGCATCGGCGAGGCGCCGCTCCGCACGCCACGATGCCCACGCGAAGCCGATCGCGACGGCCGCGATCACGGCCGCCGCGCGTTGCGCGATCGCGTGACGTCGAGAGGCATCGCCGCGACGCCACAGCCTTGCCGCCACGATCAGGCACGAGGCGCTCGCGCCGAGCAGAAGAACCGCTTCGGCCGGCATCAACTGCGCCTGCTGCTGCAACCACCACGCGCCCGCGACAAAGGCCAGGCACGCAGCGCGCATGCCGTTGGCGGCTTACGCGCTCGCAGCCGTTGTCGATGCGGCTTGCGCCATCGACCCATGCGCGGGTTCGAGCAGCGCGGCCAGGCGCGGCAGGACTGCGCAGGCATTGCGCGTCGTCTGGATCGCGAGTTCCTCGACCGAACTTGCGCGCAGCGCCGCGATCTCTTCGGCGATGCGTGGCAGCTCGGCCGGCGTATTGCGGCCGTCCTTGCCTTCCATGCCGTAGATCCACGACGGCGCGATGTCCGGCGCATCGGTCTCGAGCACGATCGCGTCGTCGGGCAAGTCCCTGGCGAGCGCGCGGATGCGCAATGCGCGCTCGAATGTCGAGGCGCCGCCGAAACCCAACTTGAAGCCGAGCGCCGTGTAGTGGTCCGCCTGCTGCCGGCTGCCGTTGAAGGCGTGCGCGATGCCGGTCGCGAGCACGTCGTCGCGATTGCGTCTCACGCGACGCAGACCGGCGAGCACCTGGTCCTGGGCGCGACGCACGTGAAGCAGCACCGGCAGATCGAAGTCGCGTGCGATCTTCAACTGCTCGGCGAAGAACCAGGTCTGATGCTCGATCGCTTCGCTCGTCGTCAGCGAGGGCACGAACAGGTCGAGCCCGATCTCGCCGATCGCGACGAAGCGCGGATCGTCCATCGCCGCCTCGACCGCACGTCGCAACGTCGCGAGGTCCTCATCGCTCGCACCCGGTGTGAGGATCGGATGGATGCCCAGCGCATACGCGCCGCCGACGGTTTTCTTCGCGAGCCGCGCCACCGTTTCGAAATTCGAAACGGCGATCGCCGGAATCACGATCGCGCCGACCCCGCGCTCGACCGCGGACGCCTTGATCGCATCGCGATCGCGATCGAACTCGGCCGCGTCGAGGTGGCAGTGGGTGTCGATGATGAAGGGGCGCTCGGACATGGGGTGATTCTCGCATCGAAGCAGAGCGGCGCCATCCAGCGAATGAACGATGCATTTAGGTTCACCGTTCGGCGCCTTGTCGTTCCAACAAATCGGAGCGTTCATGCGCTCCAGGTCCGACGTTCGACGAGCACGCCTGCGCGCTATCACGGGGGAATTGGTAAATGTATAAACAAGTTGAAACAGTGAGCGATCCCGTATATGCTTCTTCCCGGACATGGGAGGGGCTGGAGATGCAATCCGATCTGAAAGTCGAGCAGACGATCCAGGAGTGGGGCAACGGCCTCGGCGTGAGGATCACCGCGCCGATCGCAAAAGCCGCGCGTTTCGTGCGGGGATTGCCGATCACGGTCGAGATCGTCGAAGAAGGGGTGCTGCTGCGCCCAGCGGGTCGACCCAGGTTCACGCTCGCACAGAAGCTGAAAGCCTTCGATCCGGCCCGTCACGGCGGCGAGGTCCTGGCGTCTAGCCCGGTCGGGGTCGAGGTGATCTGATGGCCGGATCGGGAAAGTCGTGGGTCCCCGAGCGGCGCGACATGATCTGGATCAACCACAGCCCCCACACGGGCCGCGAAATGCCGGGACGACATCCGCTGCTGGTGCTGTCGACCAAGGCGTTCAACGATCGCACCAGCATCGTGATCGGCCTGCCGATGACGCATTCCACGATCAACGACGACAACCCCTTCGCCGTCAAATTCGAGGGGCCCAGGGGAGAGGCCTGCTATGTCCTTTCGCATCAACCGAAATCATTCGACTGGCGCACCCGCGGCGCGAAGCTTCATCCCTGGAAACAGGTGCCGCCGGTCGTCTTCAAGGCGGCTTGCGAAGAACTCGATTCGATCATCATGCCTTGAGCCAACCGTTCGAACCGCACCCGAACTGAATCAGTTCTGCGACAAGGGGGTGTCGGCTTGAACGCCACCCAACACCCCATCGGTCAGCGTCAACGTCCTGCCCAGCCGCGCCGCCAGCGCGGTGTCATGCGTGACCACCACGAAGCTCGTCTGGAAGTTCGCGTTCAATTCCATCATCAACGCGAACACCTCGGCCGCGGTGCCGCGATCGAGGTTGCCGGTGGGCTCGTCGGCGAGCACGCAAGCGGGTCGCGTGACGAGTGCGCGAGCGAGGGCGGCGCGCTGACGTTCGCCTCCGGACAATTCGCCCGGCCGATGATGCACGCGATGCGCGAGGCCCACGCGCGCGAGCATCTCCTGCGCGTTTGCGCGAGCCTCGTCGACCGACTGGCGCCGGATGCGCAGCGGCATCGCGACGTTGTCCAGCGCGCTGAACTCGGACAGCAGGTGATGGAACTGGTAGACGAAGCCCAGGCGCTTGTTGCGCACTTCGCCGCGCGCGACTTCCGACAGCGACGAGAAGTCGCGGCCGTCGATCGCGACCGTGCCCGAGGTGGGCGTGTCGAGGCCGCCCAGCAGATGCAGCAGCGTGCTCTTTCCCGAGCCCGACGCGCCGACGATGGCGACGGTTTCGGCCGGCGCGATCGACAGCGTCACGTCGCGCAGCACGTGGACCGCGGTCTCGCCGCGACCGAAGGACTTGGCGAGCCGCTCGCAGCGAAGCACCGCGCCGTTGGCGGCGACCATCGCGCCGTCACTCATAGCGCAAGGCCTGTGCGGGCTCGACCCGTGCCGCACGCCAGCTCGGATAGAGCGTGGCCACGAACGAGAGAAACACCGACACGCATCCGATCGCGATCACGTCCGACAGACGCAGGTCCGACGGCAGCGCGCTGACGAAGTAGATGTTCTGCGGCAGGAAGGCGATGTGGAACACGTGCTCGATGGCGCCCACGATGCTGCCCACGTTCAGCGCGATGAGCACGCCG
>JBBQCA010000183.1:0-6416 GCA_038318315.1 Burkholderiales bacterium
TGCTGCCCCTTGACTGACGATAGTCAGTCAAGGGGTGCCCGAGTCGAGCGAGCTGGGGTCGGCGCGCCGAGAACTCGCTGCGCTCAAACACTCGTCGCTTAAAGGCCCCGCCCCCAGCCCGCTCGCCTCGGCAGCATCACAAGGGGGGAAGGCCCAAAGAAAAAGCAGAAGCAAAACCAAAGCAGAAGCCACAGCAATGACAGAACCCACACGACGCCTCGAAGCGCAGCGAGGCCTTTGACGTTGTCCCCCTTGTGAGGCTGCCGATTCGCGGAGGGCTCAGGCGGAGGGGTTAAGCGACGAGTGTTTGAGCGCAGCGAGTTCTCGGCGCGCCGCCTGAGCCCTTCGCGAATCGGGGACCCTGTGACTGACGATGTCAGTCACAGGGCAGCCTCACCGGGCGTCGCCTTTCTTTGGTTACTTTCTTTGGCGAAGCAAAGAAAGTGACTCCGCGAAGCAAAAAAAAGACCGACCACAAAGGTCGGTCTCTCGTCGGCATCAAGCCATCAAGCCATCAAGCCATCAAACGATTTACTGCACCCGCTTCTCGATCGTGATGTCTTCGACTTCGACTCTACGATTCGGCTCGAGACACTTGATCAGCGCGGCGCGATTCTTTTCACTGCACTGAACCACCCGATCGGCCTTGCCTTTGCCCATCGTCGTCAAGCGCGAACTCTCGACGCCCTGGCCGATGAGATAAGCCTTCACGGCATCGGCGCGACGTTGCGAAAGTCCGAGGTTGTACTTGTCGGAACCGATGCGGTCGGTGTAGCCCGTGACGCGGACGTTGGCTACCTGCGGGTTCTGCTTCAAGACGTTCGCGATCTCATCGAGCTTGGGCTGCGGCTGACGCAGTACCGAGCTGTCGAACGCGAACAGTTCGGTCGCCGACATCGTCTGCTTCTCGAAGCGGGCGGGCGGCGGCGGTGGCGGAGGAGCCGGTGGTGCCGGTGGCGGCGGCGGGGGCGGTGCAGCCTCCGCGAGTCGCGGTGCCGGTCTTGGAGTCTTGTCGAAGAAGTAGGTCAGGCCGACATCGACATAGTTGTTCTCGTCACGCTTGAAACCGAACACATCGCTGCGCTGGAAGCCGACCACGCGGCGAAAGTCGATCTGCGTGGCCCACTGATCCGAGATGACGTACTGGACTCCCGCCCCCGCTTGCGCATAGGGAGAGGTTCGCGAGTTCTGGCGATTGGGGACATTGCGGCGGTCGTTCTCGGCGCCGATGCCGAGCAAAAGGAACGGACGGATTCGATCGCGCGAAAGCATGTACAAGCCGTCGATGCCGATCGTCGATTGCTGGTAGCGGACCCGAGAGTCGCCTGACGACACAGAATTCGGATTGCCCGAAGGCGACGACGAAAAAGCGCCATCGACCCGTCCATAGTTGATGCCGACCTGGACGTCGAACCACTGATTGATGGCCTTGCCGAACTTCAAGCCGACGCCCGGCCCTTTCTTTTCGGTGCCGAAGCGGTTGTCGGGATTGAAGTACTCGACCTGCGGCACGACGTACACCGAGGGGTTGTACTTCAACTCCTGCGCGTGGGCGACGCCGGAGAGCGTGCCGGCAAGGGTACCTGCCACTGCGAGTGCCGAGGCAATGCAAGTTTTTTTATTCATGGGGTGCTTCCGTCGACGAGAAATGAAAACTGCGCTACTGAAGAAACAATTCTGCTTGCACGTACGGCGATATCAATCGGAGGGCACAACGACGCCGTGTAGGAAATGTCCGACTTGATCGCCGCAATGTCAATCCCGGCAGCGAACAACTAGCGCGCGATTGCCTTGCGTTGCGCATTGCCGTCGACGTCGATGTATTGCCACCAGTTGCGCAGGACAGGGTGGCGGTGGTAGCCGTGGACCCAGGATTGCGTCAGGTCCGTGTAGATGCGATGCACCCCGAGCTTCCACGGCGCGTAGGCGAGGAACAGCTTGTTCATCTTCAGGTAGAGCGCATCGCGCTCGGGGCCGTCGGGAATTCTTTTTGAGGCCTCGAACAAGCGGTTCCATTCGGGCAGATTGAAGCGCGAGTGGTTCGACTGGCCGGCATTCGGTCCGTAGAGAACCTCCTCGAAGCTTTCGGCGTCCGGGGTCGCAACGGTCCACGCAAGTCCCCACATCATCAGTTGCCCGGCCTTCGATTGCTTGATCAATTCGGGAAACTGCTGCGGTTTCACCACCATCTTGATGCCGATGGCGTCCATCTTCTTTTTCCACAACTCGTCGAGCTGTTTGTAAAGCTGGGTCGGCTGGGTCGAGCGCTCCAGCAGCAGCGGCTGTCCATCGCGCAACTCGCGGTAGCCATCTCCATCGCGATCGACATACCCGTACATGTCGAGCAATGCGCGCGCCTTGGCAGGGTCGTATTCAGGGCCAATGCTGCGGAAGTTCGGGTCGTAGCCCGCGACACCAGGGCCGATCGGCGTTTGCGCCGGTATCGCCTGATTGCGCCTGACGATGCGAATCTCTTCCTCGTTGCTGTAGCCCAGGCTGATCGCGCGGCGCAGCGCGACCTTCTCGGGCGTATAGCCGCCCACGATCGGGTTCTCCATCGCGAAATAGGTGAACGTCACTTCGACGCCGGGATTGCGATCGATCGCGATGCCGCGCTTGGCAAGGTTGGGGGCGAGCTTGTTGTTCGGGATCGCCACGTTCGCGAATTCTTCGGGCAGCCGTTCGATCAGGTCCTGTTCGTTGTTGAGGAAGGACAGCCATCGGGGTTGCGTCTCTTCGATGATGCTGACTTCGACGCGCGGCGTCATCGGCAGCTTGCGACCCCTGAGCTTCGCGTAGATTCGTTGTGCGAGCGGGTCGTCGGCCGGAGGCGAGGCTTCGAAGCGCACGTCGCGATAGTTGGGGTTCGCCACCAGCGTGATCTTCGACGAGCGGCGCCATGCCGAGAGCATGTAGGGGCCGGTCCCGACCGGGTGTTCCATCATCTGGTCGGGTGCTGCCTCGACGACCTCGCGTGCGACCGCGCAACTGATGAAGCACGTCGTGAGCAGATAGACGAAGTTGTACTTGGGCTTGACGAGCTTGATCTGCAGCGTGTAGCGATCGAGCGCGCGCAGCCCTTCGACCTCGCTGTCGTAGTCCATCTTGCCACTCTTCTCCGCCCTGGCGCGCACCGCGTCCATGCCGACGACAAAGCCTTCGAGCAGATAGAGCTGCGGCGATTTCCACCTGGGGTCATAGACGCGCTTGATGCTGTACACGTAGTCCGCCGCGGTCAGTTCGCGCGGCTTGCCGTTGAACGCGGGGTCGTCGGTGAACGTGATGCCCTTCTTGATACGTAACGTCCACGTCAGTCCGTCGGGCGAAATCGCCGGCATCGACTCAGCGGTATTGGGAATCACCTTGACCGGTCGCGCGAGATAGTCGTAGGTCAGCGGCGAGTCGAAGATGTTCGAAATGAGAAAGACGGAATAGAGATCCGAGAGTTGGGGTGGATCGAATCCTGTTTCAGCGATTGGAAAGGCATAGCGCAACACAGCTGCGTCAGGCAATGGCGCATCGGCCGCTCGCCCCGTCAAGGCGCCCGATGCGAACAGGCAGCTCAGGGCGATGGTCAGGGTTGGTTTCATGGGCGCGCGAAGAGGAGGGGATGGACAGCGATTGTAGCCAGCCGGCGCGGAGAATCGGTAGGGGAAAGCCAGCGGCTGCAAGCGGCGAAATCGCGGGCATAATCGGCGCGCTCGCTTTCATGGTTCCGCGCCTTCACCTCCCTCGTCGCATCGTATCGGCTTCGTGCTCGCCTATCTGATTCGTCGTATCTGGCAGATTATTCCGACTTTGATCGGCGTGATCCTGTTGGTGTTCTTCCTCTTCAACGCGGTCGGCGGCGATCCAGCGCAACAACTCACCGGACTGATCTCGAGCCCCCAGCAGATCGCCGCGATCCGTCGTGAACTCGGCCTCGATCTGCCGGTGTGGCAGCAGCTCTGGATCTTCGTCACGCAGGTCGCGACCTTCAACTTCGGCAACAGCTGGGCGACCAACGAATCGGTCGCGCACATCTTCGCGACGCGCCTGCCGGCGACGCTCACGATCATGGTGCCGGTGCTGATACTCGAGACCGTGCTCGGCGTGATCCTGGCGCTTGCGGTCGCTGCGGTGCGCGGCTCGCTGACCGACCGCGTCATCATGATCGTATGCACGGTCGCGGTGTCGATCAGCTTTCTCGTCTACATCATCGTGTTCCAGTGGCTGTTCGCGTTCCGGCTCGGCTGGTTTCCGGTGCAGGGATGGAGCGACAGCACGCTGACCAATCTCGTGCAGTACGCGCCACTGCCGGTAATGCTGGCGGTGTTCGTGAGCGTCGCGCCGCAGCTGCGTCTGTATCGCTCGTTCCTGCTCGAAGAGATCGGCCAGGACTATGTGCGTACCGCGCGTGCGAAGGGCGTGTCCGAAAGAGCCGTGATGCTCAAGCACGTGCTGCGTAACGCGATGATCCCGATCCTCACCAACATCGCGATCCAGGTGCCGACGCTGTTCGTCGGTTCGTTCCTGCTCGAAGTGTTTTTCTCGATCCCGGGTCTGGGCCGCGAGATCATCGTCGCCGTCAATCGCAGCGACTTTCCGGTGATCAAGGCCGCGACGGTCTATCTCGCGATGCTGACGATGCTGATCAACTTGCTGGCCGACGTGCTCTACAAAGTCGTCGATCCGCGCGTGTCGTTCAAATGACGCTCATCAACGAAACGCCCGGCGTGCCCGACATCCCACTGGCGGAGACTGCGATCGCGCTGCCTCCGCAGGATGCGTTCGACGATGCGGGAGATGGCCGGGATGGCCCATCGACCAGCGTGTGGCGCGCGGCCGGCAAACGCCTCCTTCGCGATCGCGTGGGCATGGTGTCGATGGCAGTCGTGGCGATCTATCTGTTGCTGGTGGCCGCATCCTTTACAGGACTGATCGCCTCGGACTGGCAAGACGAGCGCGGCGTCTCGTACGCGAGTCCGACGTTCCTCGGCAAGGTCGAGAACCTCGAAGCCGGTGTGGCGGTACTCGATCCGGTCGCGAGGAGCAACGTGCCGCCGGTCGATATCTCCGACGTCGATCCGCTCGCGCCGAAGTACAAGGAGTGGGCCGAGCGCACCGCGCGGATACAGATCGGCTCGATCCCTCGCACGGAGGCGCTTCCGTTCGGGGCCGACAAGTGGGGCCGCGACGTCTTGAAGAAAGCGACCAAGGGCGCGCAGGTATCGATCTTCGTCGGCCTGGTCGCGGCGCTGGTGGCGACCCTGATCGGTACGCTGCTCGGCGCTACCGCGGGTTACTTCCGCGGCTGGATCGACGATGCGCTCGAATGGTTCTACAGCATCTTCACGTCGATCCCGTACATTCTCCTGATCCTCGCGTTCGCGGCCGTGTTTCGCGCCAACGCGGTGCTTGCGCACGCGGGCGTGGCGACCATCATCGCGGTGCTCGGCCTGACCGGCTGGACCGGCATCTATCGACTGGTGCGTGCGGAGTACATCAAGCATCGCGCGCGCGAGTACGTGCGCGCCGCCGACGCGATCGGCGCGTCGAATGCGTCGCGCATGTTCGTGCATATCCTGCCCAACGCCAGCCACGTGATCCTGGTGCAGTTGTCGCTGCACGTGGTGTCGTTCATCAAGGCCGAAGTGATCCTGTCGTTCCTCGGCCTGGGCGTGCCGGTCGACATGGTGTCGTGGGGCACGATGCTCGCCGAAGCGCAGAGCGAACTCGTGATCGGCAAGTGGTGGCAACTCGTCGCCGCGGGCGCGGGCATGGCGGTGCTGGTGACCGCGTTCGCGCTCTTCACCGACAGCCTGCGCGATGCCCTCGACCCGAAGCTGGGATGAAGCCGTGATGCCTGCGGCGACCTCGAACCCCGTCGGTACAGCCGCGCCGCTCTTGTCGATCGAGGATCTTCGCGTCGATTTTCGCGTCGGCAAGAACAAGCTCTTTCACGCGGTCAGGGGCGTCAGCTTCGACATCCCCGCCCATCGCACCGTGGCCGTGGTCGGCGAGTCGGGCAGCGGCAAGAGCGTGACCGCGATGGCGATACTGCGTCTTTTGCCGGACAACGCGATCGTGTCGGGGGCGATCCGCTTCGACGGGCGCGAACTCACGCACGAGACCCTGTCCGCGATCAAGCGTCTGCGCGGCAACGACATCTCGGTGATCTTTCAGGAGCCGATGACGTCGTTGAATCCGGTCTTCACCGTCGGCAATCAGGTCGAGGATCTGCTTTTGTATCGTCACGTCGAGCGCCGTGGTGGGCTCGTCGGCGATCAACAGACGCGGCTTGCACGCGATCGCCATCGCGATCATCACGCGCTGCTGCTGCCCGCCCGACATCTCGTGCGGGTAGCGCGCCATTGCGCGTTTCGCATCAGGGATGCCGACCTCATCGAAAAGCTCGATCACCCGCTTGGTGAGCG
>JBBQCA010000184.1:0-6305 GCA_038318315.1 Burkholderiales bacterium
GCTCACCGGCAGCATCAAGCGCACCAACACGCTGGTGATCTTCATCAACCAGATCCGCATGAAGATCGGCGTGATGTTCGGCAATCCCGAAACCACCACCGGCGGCAACGCGCTCAAGTTCTACGCGTCGGTGCGCCTCGACATCCGTCGCACCGGCTCGATCAAGAAGGGCGAGGAAGTGATCGGCTCCGAGACCAAGGTCAAGGTCGTCAAGAACAAGGTCGCACCGCCGTTCAAGGTCGCGCAGTTCGACATCCTCTATGGCGAAGGGATCTCGCGGGAAGGCGAAGTCGTCGACCTCGGTGCCGAGCTCAACATCGTCGAGAAGTCGGGGAGCTGGTACAGCTACAACGGCGACCGCATCGGTCAGGGCAAGGACAATGCACGCGAGTTTCTTCGCAATCATCCTGAAATGGCGCTCGAGATCGAGAACAAGATCCGCGAAGCCAAGGGCGTCGTGACGCGCGGTGCGGCGGCCGAGGCCACGGCCTGATCTGATTTGCATTGTTCCTCGGCGCGATGACGCGGGCGTCACGCGGCGCGGGAAAAAGCCTGATGGCGCGCGCGGTCGGGCTGCTGGCGCGACGCGAGCACAGCCGCGTCGAACTCGCGCGCAAGCTGCAGCGCTATCTCGAGTCTGACGACGATGCGGGCGAGATCGATCGCGTGCTCGATACCTTGCAGAAGCAGAACCTGCTGTCCGATGCGCGCTTCGCCCAGGCGCTCGTCGGTCAACGCGCAGTTCGCTACGGAGACATGCGCGTGCGCCGCGATCTGCGTGATAGGGGCGTCGAGTCGGTCGAGGCCGATGCGGCGATGGAGAAATTGCGCGGCACCGAAATCGCCCGGGCCCACGCGGTGTGGGCCAAGCGCTTCGATGAGCCGCCGACCAACGCGGACGAGCGCGGTCGGCAAGGCCGCTATCTGCAAGCACGTGGATTTTCCATGCACGCAATCACCCAGGTGCTCGCGGGCAAGGCGGGAGCCGAGCGATGACGCGCGAGTCGGCCCCTGCAAGCCGTGACCGCATCGGTGACGACATCGGCGTAGTGCTCGACGCCTGGGTCGATTGCCACTTCGACGAAGAGGTCGCTTTCCTGCGCGAACTCGTTCGCACGTCTTTATTGCGAGGCCGGCGTGCCGACCGTGCTGTATGGCGCCGGACCGCGCTCGATCCTGGAGGCGAACGCCAAGCGCGCCGACGAGAACCTCGTCCTCGAGGATCTGCGGCGCGCTACGCGGGTCGTGGCGCGCGCCCTGGCCGCGCTGCTCGAGGCCTGACCCGCGCGCCGGCTGCCGTCGCGCGAGGAAGTCGCTCCGCGCGTGTGATAAATTCGCGGGCTTCGCACCTTCGACATCGGGTTCGACGATGTCCCCATTCACTCGTGCGGCGCGTCTCCTGAAAAACTCGCCCGATTTGGCGTTCCTTCGCCGTCCCCATGCGTAGTTCCTCATGACTACCCGCCGCCTGGTTCACACGCGAAATATCCGCGCCGACGTCTATGCGCGAGACGACGGGCTGTGGGACGTCGAGGCCGAACTGATCGATACCAAAGCGCGCGATTTCGAGCTCGCGACCGGCATGCGCGCGGCCGGCGAACCGATTCATCACATGCGGCTGACGGTCACCATCGACACGCGCCTGAACGTGATCGACGCCCAGGCCGAAATGCTGCGCGTCCCGTATGGGGGGCATTGCGAAGCGATAGCACCCGATTACCGGCAGCTGATCGGCCTCAATCTGCTGACCCATTTCCGGCGCGACGTGCGGCAACGTCTGGGCGGCATCGACGGATGCACGCACGTCACCGAGCTGACCAACGCGTTGCCCACGGCCGCGGTTCAGGCGTTCGCGGGGGAGGTTGTTCGCACGCGGGACTCGGCGTCGGGCGAGTCTGCACCGGCTGCCGACCAGAAGCCCTGGCCGCTCGACAAGTGCCACGCGTTGAGGAGCGATGGCCCCGCGGTCGCCGCGTTCTATCCGCGCTGGTATCGAGCCGCTACGCGCTCGACAGACCCCGACGATGCTTCCAAGACCTCATAGACAAAGACGACGACCGTAGACGACCGCCACAGCCGAAAGAGATATATGAAAATTCATGAATATCAGGGCAAGGACATCCTGAAGAAATACGGGATCGCTGTGCCGCGCAGCATCCCGGTCTTCACGGTCGATGAGGCGGTCGATGCCGCCAACAAGCTCGGCGGCAAGGTGTGGGTCGTCAAGGCGCAGATCCACGCTGGAGGCCGTGGCAAGGGCGGCGGCGTCAAGGTCGCGAAATCGATCGCCGAGGTGCGCGAGAAGGCGCAACAGATCCTCGGCATGCAACTCGTCACGCACCAGACTTCGCCCGAGGGGCAAAAGGTGCGACGTCTGCTGATCGAAGAGGGCGCCGACATCAAGAAGGAGTTGTACGTCGCGATGGTCACCGACCGCGCCACGCAGCGCGTCACGTTGATGGCGTCTTCCGAGGGCGGCATGGACATCGAGGAAGTCGCCGCACACACACCAGAGAAAATCCACAGGGTCGCGATCGATCCGGGGACCGGCCTGAGCGACGCGGATGCCGACGACATCGCCAGGAAGATCGGCGTGCCCGGCGCGTCGGTGCCGCAGGCGCGCACGATCTTTCAGGGGCTCTACAAGGCCTACTGGGAGACCGACGCATCGCTCGCCGAAATCAATCCGCTGATCGTGACCGGCGACGGCAAGGTGGTGGCGCTCGACGCCAAGCTCAACTTCGATGCGAACGCGCTGTTCCGCCATCCCGACATCGTCGCGCTGCGCGACCTCGATGAAGAGGATCCGGCCGAGGTCGAGGCGTCGAAGTTCGACCTCGCCTACATCTCGCTCGACGGCGACATCGGATGCCTGGTCAACGGCGCGGGCCTCGCGATGGCGACGATGGACACCATCAAGCTGTTCGGCGGCGAGCCTGCCAACTTCCTCGACGTGGGCGGAGGCGCCACCACCGAGAAGGTCACCGAGGCCTTCAAGATCATGCTCAAGAACCCGGGGCTGAAAGCGATCCTCGTGAACATCTTCGGCGGCATCATGAAGTGCGACACCATCGCCGAAGGCGTGATCGCTGCGTCGAAGGCGACGCACCTCCAGGTACCGCTGGTGGTTCGCATGAAAGGCACCAACGAAGAGATCGGCAGGCAGATGCTCGCCGATTCGGGACTGCCGATCATCACGGCCAACAACATGACCGAAGCCGGCGAGAAGGTGGTCGCGGCGGCGCGCGGCGCCTGACTCGCGCGCGGGAACGACGGTAAAAAGGGAAATCAATGAGCATCCGATCGACAAGAACACCCGAGTGATCACGCAGGGCATCACCGGCAAGACCGGCCAGTTCCATACGCGCATGTGCCGCGACTATGCGAATGGCCGCAACTGCTTCGTGGCCGGCGTCAATCCGAAAAAGGCGGGCGAGGATTTCGAAGGCATCCCGATCTTCGCGTCGGTGGCCGATGCGAAGAAAGAGACCGGTGCGAACGCATCGGTGATCTACGTGCCGCCCGCTGGCGCCGCGGCCGCGATCTGGGAAGCGGTCGAGGCCGACCTCGATCTGGTGATCTGCATCACCGAGGGCATACCGGTGCGCGACATGATCGAAGTACGCGATCGCATGAAGAAACAGAATCGCAAGACGATCCTGGTCGGACCCAACTGTCCCGGCGTGATCACGCCCGATGAAATCAAGATCGGCATCATGCCCGGCCACATCCACATGAAAGGCCGCATCGGCGTCGTGTCGCGCTCGGGCACGCTCACCTACGAGGCGGTGGGCCAGTTGACCGAGCTCGGCCTGGGTCAGTCGACCGCCGTCGGCATCGGTGGCGATCCCGTCAACGGGCTCAAGCACATCGACGTGATGAAGCTCTTCAACGACGACCCGGAAACCGATGCGGTGGTGATGATCGGTGAGATCGGCGGCTCCGACGAAGAGACGGCGGCCGAGTGGGTCAAGGCCAACATGAACAAGCCGGTGGTCGGTTTCATCGCGGGCGTGACCGCGCCGCCGGGCAAGCGCATGGGTCATGCGGGCGCGATCATCTCGGGCGGCAAGGGCACCGCGCAGGAGAAGCTGGCGGTGATGGAAGCGTCGGGCATCAAGGTCACGCGCAATCCCGGCGAGATGGGCAAGTTGTTGAAGGCTATCCTTTGAGAAGATTTCGTCGCTTCGCTTCTCGCACGTTGGCGGATTCCGCGCGGTGATCGACGATTTCGGCAACGCCGCGTTCTGGCTCGCGATTGCCAAGATCGTCTGGATCGACATCCTTTTGTCAGGGGACAACGCGGTCGTGATCGCGCTGGCCGCGCGCAATCTGTCGGCCGATCGGCAAAAGCAGGCGATCATCTTCGGCAGCCTCGCGGCGATCGTGCTGCGCATCGTCCTGATCTTCTTCGCGGTCGCGCTGCTCGCGCTGCCATATCTCAAGCTGGTCGGCGCCGTGCTGCTGGTCTGGATCGGCGTGCAACTGATGGCGGGCGACGACAAGGGCAAGAAGATCGACCCGGCGCGCGACCTGTTCGCGGCGGTTCGAACCATCCTCGTGGCCGACCTGGTGATGAGCCTCGACAACGTGCTCGCGGTCGCGGCGGTCGCCGAGACCGCGCCTGCGAGTTCGCGTCTGTTCGTGCTGGTGATCGGTCTGGGCCTGACGATTCCGCTGATCATGTTCGGCAGCACGATGCTGCTCAAGCTGATGGCCCGGATACCGTTGATCATCACGGCCGGTGCGGCGCTGCTCGGCTTCGTTGCCGGCGAAATGGCGGCGAGCGATCCCGTTCTTGCGCGCTTCGGCCTCGAGCAGGGCTGGCGGCCGTATGCTCTAGGCGCGATTCTTGCGGTCCTGGTGGTGGTGCTCGGCAATCTCGCCGCGCGCCGCAGAACGACATGAACTCTTCGCGACATTCTCACGCGGCCCTGCTCCAACCTTCTCATCACATGTAGGCCGAAGCTCGATTGACGCGATTCGACGCGGACTGTCATCATCCACGACCCCTTTGTCCGGCCCACGCCGGGCCATCCAACACGCCCAGGTCCGACACGCATGACCGCTCTTCAGATTCGTTTGACGCTTTTCACGAACTCCCGCCTGGCGCACCCTCGGCAACGCGCCGGGCTCGCTTGCCGATGAAGGAAGCGATGAGTTCGGCGACGAGTTCGGCGATGAGTTCAAGCTCGGGCGGTATCCGCTATCACTATGCGCATGCCACGCATCGCGGACTGGTGCGCGAGCAGAACGAGGATGCCGTCGCGATCGCTGAAGACGTCGGCCTCGCGCTGATCGCCGACGGCATGGGCGGATACAACGCCGGCGAAGTCGCGAGTGGTCTTGCCGCGGAATTCCTGGTCACGCATCTGGTCGACGATCTGGGGCAATTGCATCGTCAAGCGTCGGCTCGCGAAAATGCCCCTTCGCAGCGCCTGCTGCACTCGCTGCTGCGCGCGCGCGTCGATGGCGCCAACGATGCGATCATCGATGCGGCCAATCGCGATCCCGACCTCCGCGGCATGGGAACGACGCTCGCCCTGCTGCTGTTCACCGGCCCGGTCGTGACGACCCTGCATGTCGGCGATTCGCGCGTGTATCGGCTTCGCGACGGGGTCCTCAGCCTGCTCACGCGCGATCATTCGCTGTTGCAGGAGCAGATCGACGCCGGCGTACTGACACCCGGTGAAGCGCGCATGTCGATCAACCGCAACTTCGTCACGCGCGCGCTCGGGGTCGATGTTCTCGCGGAGCCGGAGATCAACGAATACGATCTCGCACCCGGCGACCTGTATCTGATCTGCTCGGACGGCCTGCCCGACATGCTCAGCGACGAAGAGATCTACGATCTGCTTCGCGGGCCGGTGGACGACGATGTCGATGACGATATGAATGGTGCGATGGACGACTCCGTCGAGGGCGAGAGTTCGCTCGATCGCAGGGCCGATCGCATGGTCGCCGAGGTCGCGACGCTCGAAGAGGTCGCGGCCAAACTGGTCGACGCCGCCAATGGTCACGGTGGCCGTGATAACGTATCCGTCGTGCTCGCCAGTGTCGGGTGGTCTCGCGACGAGGACGGGCCGGACGAAGGCCTCGTTGTCGATCGTGACAAGCGCGCGTCGAGGCGCGCCTGAAGCGCTGAGTACGCACTTCGTTCTTGGGACAAATTGCGGAGTACCGGATGGCGAAGTTGATCCTTTCGATGGACGGGTTGGTCCTGAAGGAAGTCGAGCTGACCAAGGAGCGCACGACCATCGGTCGCCGCCCGCACAACGACATCGTGATCGACAATCTCGCGGTGA
>JBBQCA010000185.1:0-6263 GCA_038318315.1 Burkholderiales bacterium
GTTCGCATTCCGCCGATCAGCCCCCAGTCCGGGTGCACGCCGAGACCGTGCACGACGATCACGCCGCCATTTGCGTTTGCGGCCGGGGTGTAAAGCGCGAGCACTCGCGGCTGCGATGGCGTCGCGAGGTAGACCGGCTCGCCGACGACCACCGAGGGTTCGACTTCACGCGCCCAGCGCGCCTCGCGGTCGTAGTCGGGCGACGGGCTTGCCGCGGCTGCGGCGGTCGCATAAATCGCCAGCCCCAGTTTGCAAGAAAGATCACATGCCATTGCCAGCGCGTGCCGGAGTGCAAACATCGCATCACTCATCACGGTGACTCTCTTGGGACATTGACCGAAAATCATCAGTTCTTGACGTACGACCATCCCTCGCGCTGCAGCTTGATGACGTCCCCGATCCCCGACGGAACGTAGTCCGCTTGCGGCAGCATGTCCGCTTTGGTGACTTTCTGAGTCGCCATGGTGTTTTCGCACACGTGAAACTTGATACCCGCCTTGTTCGCCTCTTCTATCTTTAGGGCGACTGGCGACTCGAGCTTCAACATGCTGATTCCGCTGCCGTTCATGACCACTGCGATTTCTACGTTCTGCGCACCCAGTTCTACCTGGGTGTATCGCGCATTGTTCAGGACCTGTGCCCATTTTTTCGGATCGTCTTCGGTGACGTGAAACACGGCTCGGTATTTCGTCGCCTCAGTGGTCTTGGGCGTCGTGGTTTGTGCCGCAGAAAAGCTGCTGAACGAGACGAGCAGGAAGGCAAGCAGCGAGCTTGCGAAGAGGCGAGATGCAAGGCGAAGGTTCATGGCTCGAGGAATGGATGTGAGAGTTAAGATTAAATTAACAAAGAATGGATCATCAAATCAATGTTGCAAAGCTTGGATTCTCAATCGAAGTGTCATATGGCTATTTTTGCCAATATTTGATTTCGACGGAGCGACGACGAACCGGATGATTCTTCGACCTTGGCCGCTTTCAGATAGGTGCTCATCACGTCCCAGATCGGGACGCCCCCGGCTGCCTTCGCGTCTTCCGATACCGGCACCCAACCTGCGACCTTGTATTTCTTCGCGGGATCGAGCGGCTTTCCGGCCAGTCGCATTTCCGAGATTCGTTGACCCGTCGCCGCACCGGGCGTACATGTGGAGGTCATGCCGCCAACGCGGACCATGTCGCCGCCATGCTGATAATACGGGTCGGGATTGAAGAGGTTGTCGCAGACGTCTTCGAGAATGGTCTTGACGGTTTCGCCCGTCAGTTCATTGAGCGTCGTCATCGGATAAGTGATGGCGGTCTGATCAATCAGGCGCTCCATCGTGATCGGCTCCGGCCGCAAGCGCGTTGACCGAAGCTCCAGTTGCAAGCGATGCGCCGGCCGCGACGAAGGCCTTCTTCAGAAAGTCGCGGCGCCCCGCTGCCACTGCAGCGATGTCTGCGGCCGACAGGAAGTTTTCGGGTGCGCGCCGCAGTGTCCCGGGACGACTGGAAGCCGAATCCATCAATGTTCTCCGGACGCGATCTCGTTCACCTCCCCGCTACGCGCAATCCGCGCGCAGGCATGGCATCGGCAGCCACGAGTTGCTCGATCGCGAATTGCGTGCAAACAGTCCGGCACAACTCGATGACCACCTCGTTCGCAACGCGGTAATAGATCTGGCTTCCTTCGCGCCTGCGCGCCACGACCCGGTGCCGGTGCAGCAACCCGAGGTGTTGCGAGACGTTGGACTGCGCGGCACCCGTTTGCCCGACGACATCGCCGACGCTCTGTTCGGCTTCGCAGAGCACGCGCAGGATGCGGAGGCGCATCGGGCTGGCAAGCAATCCGAACAATTCCGCTGCCGATTCGAACACCGGCTGCATTTCGTCGACGCCCGGACTGGATTCGCTCATGTCATGTAAATATGCGCATACACGCATATTCAATTATGTTAATGGATTGGAATTTAATGAATACCGTGGCGCGCACGCAAGCGCTTTCGATGCTGCGTCGCAACTGACGGAGCGATGCGATGACGTTCGACATCGACGATTGATCGCGTCGGCAGGATCGAACGTCAGGCTTCCGTGCGTGTCCACGTCAAGCCGGCGCCTGACGGATGGCCCGGTGGCTAAGGCCGATGCCAAGTGCTATTCTTTCGGCCTTTCTTGATGCGCAAACGATCCCATGTGTTTTGCGCTCGAGCACTCCCCTGATTCGGCATGGTCGGAGAGCGGAGGTTGATTTCAATCCGAAGTCAACACACTTGGCACCCGGGATACTCGGGGAAAGGTGAAGCACCATGATGCAAGAGTCGCGTCTGAATTCCTATCTCTTCGGCGGTAATGCCCCCTATGTCGAAGAGCTCTACGAGTCCTACCTGGACAACCCCGGCTCGGTGGCCGAGCACTGGCGGGAATATTTCGACCAGATGCAGCACGTGCCCGCGGCCGACGGCAGCAACGCGGCCGATGTCGCGCATGCGCCGATCGTCGAATCGTTCGCGCAGCGTGCGCGCGATCGCCGCCTCACGCCGCCCAACGCCGCCGACGATGTCCTGGCGACCAAGCAGGTCTATGTCCAGCAGATCATCGCGGCCTATCGCTACCTCGGCGCGCGCTACGCCAATCTCGATCCGCTGAAGCGCCAGGAGCGCCCGACCATTCCCGAGCTCGAGCCGGCGTTCTACGATTTCTCCGAAGCCGACATGGCGACGATCTACCCGGCGCCCAATACCTATTTCGGCTTCGAGTCGGCGTCGCTACGCGAGATCGTCAAGGCCTTGCGCGAGACCTATTGCGGCTCGATCGGCGTCGAGTACATGTACATCAGCGATCCGACCCAGAAGCGTTGGCTGCAGGAGCGCCTCGAATCGATCCGCGCCAATCCGCACTTCGGCGCAGATACACGCAAGCACATCCTCGAGCAGCTCACCGCGGCCGAAGGTCTCGAGCGTTACCTCGCCACCAGGTACGTGGGCCAGAAACGCTTTTCGCTCGAGGGCGGCGAGAGCTTCATCCCCGCGATCGACGAGGTCGTGCAGCGCGCGGGCAGCGAGGGTGTGCAGGAGATCGTGATCGGCATGACCCATCGCGGCCGCCTCAACCTGCTGGTGAACGTGCTCGGCAAGATGCCGGCCGATCTGTTCGCGGAGTTCGAGGGCAAGCACGTCGACGACCTGCCGTCGGGCGACGTCAAGTATCACAAGGGCTTCTCCAGCGACGTGACGACCCCAGGCGGTCCGGTCCATCTGTCACTCGCGTTCAATCCATCGCACCTCGAGATCGTCAATCCGGTGGTCGAGGGATCGTGCAAGGCGCGCATGGAGCGCCGCGGCGACGTCGACGGCAACCAGGTGCTGCCTATCCTGGTGCACGGCGACGCGGCCTTCGCGGGCCAGGGCGTGGTGATGGAGACGCTCAACCTCGCCCAGACGCGCGGCTACGGCACGCACGGCACGGTGCACATCGTCATCAACAACCAGATCGGCTTCACCACGTCGGACCCGCGCGACTCGCGCTCGACGCTCTATTGCACCGACGTCGTCAAGATGATCGAGGCGCCGGTACTGCACGTGAATGGCGACGATCCCGACGCGGTCATCCTCGCCACGCAGATCGCGGTGGACTATCGCAAGACCTTCAAGCGCGATGTGGTGATCGACATCGTGTGCTTCCGCAAGCTCGGCCACAACGAGCAGGACACGCCAGCGCTGACGCAACCGCTGATGTACAAGAAGATCGCGCAGCACCCCGGTACCCGCAAGCTCTACGCGGACCGCCTCGTCGCGCAGGGCGTGCTGTCGGACGCCGATGCCGAGCAATACGTCACCGACTTCCGTGCGGCGATGGACGCGGGCAAGCACACGGTCGATCCGGTGATCTCGAACTTCAAGAGCAAGTACGCGGTCGACTGGATGCCGTTCCTCAACCGCAAGTGGACCGATACGGCCGACACGGCCGTCCCGATCACAGAGTTGAAGCGCATCGGCGCGCGCATCACCACCTTGCCCGCGGACTGCAAGCCGCATCCGCTGGTCGAGAAGGTCATCGCCGACCGCGCCAAGATGGCGCGCGGCGAGCAGCCGCTCGACTGGGGCATGGGCGAACACCTGGCGTTCGCTTCGCTGGTCGCTTCGGGTTTCGCCGTGCGGCTCACGGGTCAGGACTCCG
This sequence comes from Burkholderiales bacterium, assembly GCA_038318315.1. Taxonomy (GTDB): domain Bacteria; phylum Pseudomonadota; class Gammaproteobacteria; order Burkholderiales; family Burkholderiaceae_D; genus CAHJXF01. Next base: position 4,149 of record JBBQCA010000185.1, read on the forward strand.
GTCGCGGCACGTTCACGCACCGGCACGCGGTGCTGCACGCACAGAACCGCGAGCGTTGGGACGCGGGCACCTACATCCCCTTGCAGAACGTGTCCGACGGCCAGGCGCCGTTCACGGTGATCGACTCGGTATTGTCAGAAGAAGCCGTGCTCGCATTCGAATACGGCTACTCGTCGGCCGAGCCCAACACGCTGGTGGTGTGGGAAGCGCAGTTCGGTGACTTCGTCAACGGCGCGCAGGTCGTGATCGACCAGTTCATCTCGTCAGGCGAAGTCAAGTGGGGTCGCGTATCGGGCCTGGTGCTGATGCTGCCGCACGGCTACGAAGGGCAGGGTCCAGAGCACTCGTCGGCGCGTCCCGAGCGCTTCCTGCAACTGTGTGCCGACAACAACATGCAGGTCTGCCAGCCGACCACGCCCGCGCAGATCTTTCATCTGCTGCGTCGTCAGATGATTCGCCTGTTCAGGAAGCCGCTCGTGATCCTCACCCCCAAGTCGCTGTTGCGACACAAGGAGGCGGTGTCGGACCTGCACGACCTCGCGCGCGGCGGCTTCCAGACCGTGATCCCCGAAACCGCGGACCTCGAAGCCAAGAAGATCAAGCGCGTGATCGTCTGCTCGGGCAAGGTCTATTACGAACTGCGCACCGCGCGCGGCGAGCGCGAGGACACGGTGATCCTGAGGCTCGAGCAGCTCTATCCGTTCCCGCACAAGGCGTTCTCGACCGAGCTGAAGAAGTACCCGCACGCGACCGAGATCGTGTGGTGCCAGGACGAGCCGCAGAACCAGGGCGCATGGTTCCAGATTCAGCACAACCTGCTCGAGAACCTCGATGAAAACCAGAAGCTCTCCTATGCGGGTCGTCCCGCGTCGGCGTCGCCGGCAGTCGGTTATTACGCCAAGCACAACGAGCAGCAGAAGGTGCTGATTCAAGCGGCCTTCGGTCGCGCTCGCGGACTGGTGTTGAGCAAATGATGTTCGCGCATCGCGAGGCCGTCCGGCTTTGCGATGTGTGCCCGATCGCTTCGCAGAAATTCGTCCCCATCGAACAACCCTGGAGCACTGCATGGCCCTCGTCGAAGTGAAAGTCCCGCAACTGTCGGAGTCGGTGTCGGAAGCGACGCTGCTCCAATGGAGGAAGAAGGCTGGCGATGCGGTGGCGCGCGATGAAGTGCTGGTGGAGATCGAGACCGACAAGGTCGTGCTCGAAGTTCCGGCCGCTTCGGCCGGTGTGCTCTCGGAAATCGTACAGCCCGACGGCAGTACGGTGACGTCCGATCAGTTGATCGCGAAGATCGACACCGAGGGCAAGGGCGCCGCATCCACGCAGGCTCCCGCCGCGCCGGCTTCCCAGCCCGCGGCCGCACCCGCACCCCAGCCCGCAGCGGCGCAGTCCGCACCTGCCGCGCCACCTGCGATCGCGATGCCCGCTGCCGCGAAGATCCTGGCCGAGAACGATCTGTCGGCCGGTCAGGTTGCAGGCTCCGGCAAGGACGGCCGCGTGACCAAGGGCGATGCGCTGGCCGCTGTCTCATCGGGCGCCGCGAAGCCTCAGCCCGCGGCCAACCTGACCTCGACGCGCGCTCCCGCACTTCCGGCCGCGACAACGAACCCGGCCAACCTCCATGCCGATACGACGCTCGACGGTCGCACCGAGCAGCGCGTGCCGATGTCGCGGCTGCGCCAGCGCGTGGCCGAGCGCCTCGTGCAATCGCAATCGACCGCTGCGATCCTCACGACCTTCAACGAGGTCAATATGGCGCCGGTGATCGAGATGCGCAATCGCTACAAGGACAAGTTCGAGAAGGAGCACGGCGTCAAGCTCGGCTTCATGTCGTTCTTCGTCAAGGCTGCGCTCTATGCGTTGAAGAAGTATCCGATCGTCAACGCATCGATCGACGGCACCGACATCGTCTATCACGGGTACTTCGACATCGGCATCGCGGTCAGCTCGCCGCGCGGCCTGGTGGTGCCTATCCTGCGCAATGTCGACCAGATGAACTTCGCCGACATCGAGAAGAAGATCGGCGAGTTCGCCACCAGGGCCAAGGACGGCAAGCTCGCGATCGAAGACCTCACCGGCGGCACGTTCTCGATCTCCAACGGCGGCACGTTC
>JBBQCA010000186.1:0-6151 GCA_038318315.1 Burkholderiales bacterium
TTACCGCTCCGTTTGGCTGAAACACAACGTTTTCAACAGGGGCAAGGTGGCAAAGTGTGCACCCCAACCGTGCACCTACACCCTCTGGAGAACCGCATGGATAGGGCTTCTACATAACTGGGGTGGCTGATGGGACTCGAACCCACGACAACCGGGATCACAACCCGGGACTCTACCAACTGAGCTACAGCCACCACGTGAAACGATGAGCCCGACGACCGTCGCTTGGCCAGAACATGATGGCCTGCCCGGCGGGACTCGAACCCACAACCCCCGGCTTAGAAGGCCGGTGCTCTATCCGGTTGAGCTACGGGCAGTGTTGTCGATGCCGACGCCAATGACGATGTGGGCGGAACGACTCGTTGGTCGGGGTGGAGAGATTTGAACTCCCGACATCCTGGTCCCAAACCAGGCGCGCTACCAGGCTACGCTACACCCCGACGAAGCCGCGCATGATAGCTTGCCGGGCCATGCACGGTCAACGAACGACGCTTTCGGCTAGTGTCTCAGGTTGAATTTCTGCGTGCCGCGACCATCGCACTCGCCATTTTCTAAGAAGCCCGGCTATCGCGAGAATAGAGGAGCGCAATTAGAAATTTTCTCCGGGGCGGGCCAGAATGCTTCAGGTACCACAACACGTCCGTCGATCGGCGGGCAGTCACCCTACAGGAGTAGAACGATGGCACAACTCAAGGGCTCCAGAACCGAGGAGAACCTCAAGGCCGCATTCGCCGGCGAATCGCAGGCGAATCGTCGCTACCTTTACTTCGCGAGCAAGGCCGACATCGAAGGTCAGAACGACGTCGCGGCGTTGTTCCGCTCGACTGCGGAAGGCGAGACCGGGCACGCGCATGGGCATCTCGAATTCCTCGAGACAGTTGGCGATCCGGCGACGGGTCTTCCGATCGGCTCGACGCGCAACAACCTGAAGGCCGCTGTCGCAGGCGAGACGCACGAATACACCGACATGTATCCCGGCATGGTGAAAGTGGCGCGCGACGAAGGCTTCGAAGAAATCGCCGACTGGTTCGAAACGCTTTCCAAGGCGGAACGCAGCCACGCAAATCGTTATCAGAAGGCGCTCGACGCGTTGACCGACTAGAAAGCCGCATCGCCGCGTCGCATCGATCGGCGCGCCCACATCGATCTCCTTGCGCAAATGCGCAAATGCGCGAGGCGGTCGATGCGCACATGTCCGCGTCGTACCGACCAGACCGGGCATCCACATCAGGACCTCCCATGTCGTTCAAGGAAGGCAATCTGTCCGCGCCCACGCGGCACGCGCTCGATTGGAAGTCGGATGATTTTCACGACGCCGCGTCGCTCGATCGTGAGCTCGAGCGTGTCTTCGACATCTGTCACGGATGCAGACGCTGTGTCTCGCTGTGCGGCACGTTCCCGACGTTGTTCGATCTGATCGACGCAACCAAAGACGGCGAGGTGCACGAGGTTGCGAAGCAGGATTACGGCAAGGTCGTCGACCAGTGCTACCTGTGCGATCTCTGCTACATGACGAAGTGCCCGTACGTGCCGCCGCATCCCTGGAACGTCGACTTTCCGCACTTGATGCTGCGAGCCAAGTCGGTCAAGTTCAGGAACGGTGAAGTGGGTTTGCGCGACAAGTTTCTCTCCGACACGGACGGCCTCGGCAAACTCGCGGGCATCCCGGTCGTGACACAGACCATCAACGCGGTCAACGCAACCCCGCTCGCGCGCGGCGCCATGGAAGCCGTTCTGGGTGTCGACAAGAATGCGTGGCTGCCTCCGTTTGCCACCAAGAAATTTCGCAGCCACGCGAAAGCGAGTTCGCATGCCGATGCGATTGCCGGCGAGCGAACGCCCGGCAAGGTCGCGATCTTTGCAACCTGCTACGTCAACAACAACGAGCCCGGAATCGGTCACGACCTCTTGGCGATACTCGAGCACAACGCGATTCCGTATGTGCTGGTCGACCAGGAGGTCTGCTGCGGCATGCCCAAGCTCGAGCAAGGCGATCTCGAAGGCGTCGCCAAGAAGTGGGCCGTCAATATTCCCGAGCTCGTCGCGCTCGCCGATGAGGGCTATGCAATCCTGACGCCGATCCCGAGCTGCACGCTGATGTACAAGCAGGAATTGCCGCTGATGTTCCCCGACGATGCCGCCACCCAGCGCGTCAAGGAGGCGATGTGGGACCCGTTCGAATACCTGATCGCGCGCAACAAGGACGGTCTTCTGAAGGTCGATTTCAAATCGTCCCTCGGTCAGGTTTCATACCATGTGCCGTGTCATTCGCGCGTGCAGAACATGGGCAAGAAGACCGCCGAAATGTTGAGGCTCGTTCCCGATACGAACGTCCATGTCGTCGAACGCTGCTCGGGCCACGCCGGCACTTTCGGCGTGAAGAAGGAGTTTCACGCGGTGGCCATGAAGATCGGGAAACCGGTGTTCAAGGCGATGGCCGCAGGCGCCGATGGCGCGAAGCCTGACTACATCTCGTCGGACTGCCAATTGGCCGGACACCACATCGCCCAGGGCATCGCCGAAGCGGGGCTGGCCGAGCCCACGCTTGCGCATCCGCTGACACTGCTGCGCCGCGCTTACGGCGCGTGAACATGAAAGAGGTCTCATGCCGATAGCGCGCGATTCCATCCTGACCCTGGAAGCCTATGCCAAGGCACGGCCCGCATTGCGCGCCGAAATCATCGCGCACAAGCGGCAACGCACCGTGCACTTGGGCAACCATGTGACCCTGCTCTTCGAAGACGAGAAGACCCTGCGCTATCAGGTGCAGGAGATGCTGAGAGTCGAGAAGATTTTCGAGGAGGCCGGCATACAGGAGGAGCTCGCCGCGTACGACCCGCTGGTTCCCGATGGCTCCAATTTCAAGGCGACGATGCTGATCGAGTATGCCAACGAAACCGAGCGCAAGGCGGCGCTGCGCAAATTGATCGGCATCGAGGATCGTCTGTTCGTGCAGGTCGAAGGGCAGTCGCGCGTTTACGCGATCGCCGACGAGGATCTCGATCGCGAGACCGACGAAAAAACCTCGGCCGTGCATTTCGTGCGCTTCGAGTTGTCGCCCGACATGAAGACGGCACTGCGGAATGGCGCACAGATGATGATCGGTTGCGACCATCCCGCCTATCCGGCCCACTTGGAAGAAACACCCGCCGAGACGCTTGCTTCGCTCGTCCGGGACCTGCGCTGACGCGGCTTAGCCGAAGCGGCCCGTGATGTAGTCCTCGGTCTGCTTCATCGATGGCTTGATGAAGATCTGGTCGGTCTTGCCGAACTCGATCAGCTCGCCCAGATACATGTAGGCCGTAAGGTCCGAGACACGCGCCGCCTGTTGCATGTTGTGCGTAACCATCACCACCGTGTAGTCGGCCTTGAGCTCGTCGATCAGCTCCTCGATCTTGGCCGTCGAAATCGGATCGAGCGCGGAACACGGCTCGTCGAGCAACAGGATCTCGGGCTTGATCGCAATGCCGCGCGCGATGCACAGGCGCTGCTGCTGGCCGCCCGAGAGGCCGTTGCCGCTCTGACCGAGCTTGTTCTTCACCTCGTTCCAGAGCGCCGCCTTGGTCAACCCCCATTCGACGCGTTCATCCATCTCGCCCTTAGACAGATTCTCGAATAGCTTCACGCCGAACGCGACGTTGTCGTAGATCGACATCGGGAACGGCGTGGGCTTCTGGAACACCATGCCGATCTTGGCGCGAATCAGCGCAACGTTGGTCTGCGTGGAAAGCAGGTTCTCGCCGTCGACGTTGATCTCGCCTTCGGCGCGGTGGTCGGGATAGAGCTCGAACATGCGATTGAAGGTCCGAAGCAGCGTCGATTTGCCGCAACCCGAAGGCCCGATGAAGGCGGTGACTTTCTTCTCGGGAATGTCGAGTGAAATATTCTTGAGCGCGTGGAACTTGCCGTAATAGAAATTCAGATCCTTGACGCGAATCTTCGGGTCTTCGATAGCGCGGATGGATGCAGTAGGCATGCTCGGTACCGGGTGCTTATTGATACTTCTGGGAAAAGAAGGTGCGCGCAAGAATGTTGACGCCGAGAACGCCTAGCGTGATGAGGAACACGCCGGCCCACGCGAGCTGCTGCCAGTTCTGGAAAGGACTCATCGCGAACTTGAAAATCGTGACCGGCAGATTGGCCATCGGCTGGGTGAGATCGAGCGACCAGAATTGATTCGACAACGCCGTGAACAACAGCGGCGCAGTCTCGCCCGCGATGCGCGCCACGGCCAGGAGGATCCCGGTGACGACTCCGGCGCGCGCCGCCTTCAACGTGATCTTGGAGATCACCTTCCAGCGCGGCGTGCCGAGCGCGAATGCGGCCTCACGCAAGGTGTTGGGGATCAGCTTGAGCATGTTCTCGGTGGTGCGGACCACCACCGGGACCACGATCAGCGCCAGCGCCACGATGCCAGCCAGACCCGAAAAACTCTTGCTGTGCGCGACGTAGATCGCGTACACGAACAGGCCGATGACGATCGACGGCGCCGACAACAGGATGTCGTTGATGAAGCGCGTGATCGATGCGAGCCAGCCGTTGCCGCCGTACTCGGCCAGATAGATTCCGGCGAGCACGCCGATCGGCGTGCCGATCGCCGTCGCCATCGTGACCATGATCAGCGAGCCCACGATCGCGTTCGCCAGTCCACCGCCTTCGGTGTTCGGCGACGGCGTCATCTGCGTGAACAAGCTGATCGACAAGCCGCCGATGCCGAGCGAAATCGTCGTGAACAGGATCCAGATCAACCAGAACAGACCGAATGCCATCGCCGCCATCGAGAGCGTGAGCGCGACATTGTTGACGACCTTGCGGCGCGCGAACACCGTGTTGGCGTTCGACTTGTCGGTCACGGCAGAGCTCACGACTTGGTTCCTTCGTTGGCCTGCAAGCGCAGCAGCAAAAGCTTGGATGCGGCGAGCACGATGAACGTGATCACGAACAGAACCAGGCCGAGTTCGATCAACGCGGCCGTGTGAAGTCCGGGCCCTGCTTCAGCGAACTCGTTGGCGAGCGCCGAGGTGATCGAATTGCCGGAGGAAAAAAGCGAGATGTCGTTCAGCAGATTGGTGTTGCCGATCACGAAGGTCACGGCCATGGTCTCGCCCAGCGCGCGGCCGAGCCCGAGCATGATGCCGCCGATCACGCCCGCTCGCGTGTAAGGCAGCACGACCTTCCAGACCACTTCCCAGGTCGTGCCGCCCAGGCCATAGACCGATTCCTTCAACATCGGCGGCGTGACCTCGAACACGTCGCGCATCACCGACGCGATGAAGGGAATGATCATGATCGCGAGGATGATGCCCGCGCACAGCAGCCCGATGCCGATCGGCGTGCCCTGGAACAGCTTGCCGATGACCGGAACCTTGCCGAGCGTCGCGCCCAACGGTGCTTCGATCCACCTGGCGAACACCGGCGAGAACACCAGCAGCCCCCACATGCCATAGACGATCGATGGAATCGCCGCGAGCAGTTCGATCGCCGTGCCCAACGGCCGTCGCAGCCACGCGGGCGACAGCTCGGTGAGGAACAGCGCGATGCCGAAGCTGACAGGCACCGCGATGATCAGTGCGATGAACGACGTGACCAGCGTGCCGTAGATCGGCACCAGCGCGCCGAATTTCTCCGCTGGCGGATCCCATTCGGTCTCGGTCAGAAATGAGAATCCGAACTTCTGGATCGACGGCCACGAGCTGATGAACAGCGAAACAATGATGCCCGCGAGCACGACTAACGTGAGAACCGCAGCGGATCGCGTGAGGTTCAGGAAGATCGTATCGCCCAGCGTACTTTGCGATTTCACGGGACGTTCCGGGTCGGGCTGCCGACTCGTGATCTGCGGCAAGGTCAGTGTGGTTGCTGTGTCCAAGCCACCCGCTCACAAGCAAGCAGCGAGCGATCGGGGTGTCCGACCGGCTCGCCGCGCATCCTACCGGAAATTACTTCGCGATCGACTTGCCCGACGCATCCTTGATTTCACGCGCCCAGGTCGAGTGGATCGCGGCAACCAGCGGAGCCGGCAGCGGTACGTAGTCGAGTTCTTCAGCGAGCTTGCCGCCGTTCTTGTACGACCAGTCGAAGAACTTCAGGACTTCGGCGCCCCGGTCGGGATGGTCCTGCGACTTGTGCATGATGATGAAGGTCGACGCGG
>JBBQCA010000187.1:0-6123 GCA_038318315.1 Burkholderiales bacterium
AACACATGATGACTGCCCCGCACTCTCTCCAGAACCCATCCGGCCATGACCAGCAACTTGATGAGGTCCGCGCTGTTCATGTGTGTAATGATACACACGAATCGTCACGACGCAAAGATCTGCGACGCCCTTCGATGGGAAGGCATGCGCAATGCTAAAGAAAATCTGATGCCCTCGGCTCTTCGAACCGCCCTCGCTCTCGCATTGGGTGCCGCGGTCTCGCTCGGGCTCGCGCGTTTCTCGTACGCGCTCTTGTTGCCGCCCATGCGTGCCGACCTCGGGTGGAGCTATCTGACATCGGGCGCGATGAATACCGTCAACGCGGCGGGTTATCTGGCGGGCGCCTTGCTGACGGTTTCGTGGTTGAAGCGTCACGCGGCGCGGCGCGTGTTTCTCTGGGGCAGCGCGATCGCAGGGCTTGCGTTGATCGCGCATGGACTCGTGCTCGACGACGCGCCGCTCTATCTGCTTCGCTTCGTCACGGGCGTAGCGAGCGCAGCGACCTTCGTCGCGGGAGGCTTGCTCGCTGCGCGCCTTGCGAGCGGCGCTTCGACCGGTGACCACCACGCACGTCGGCCCGCGCAAGCCGGCCTGATCCTCGGCGTCTACTACGGCGGTACCGGCATCGGCATCGTCGCGTCCGCACTGCTGGTACCGATCCTGATCACATCGACGACGTCGCACGACTGGCAACACGCGTGGATCGGTCTGGGCATCGCCGCACTGCTGGCCACCGTCGTCATGGCCGCGGCCACACGCCACCTCGATGCGCAGGCGAGCGCGGCGACCGAACACTCGCGATTTCCGGTGCGCGACTTCGGCTTCGGACTGGCCGCCTACTTCCTGTTCGGCCTCGGCTACATCGGCTACATGACCTTCGTGATCACGTTGCTGCGCGAGCAGCACTTGAGCAGCGCGTTGATCACGAGTTTCTTCGTCGTGCTCGGCGTCGCGGTGATCGCCTCGTCGTGGGTCTGGGCGCGTCTGTTGCAACGCTGTCGCGGCGGCGAGGCGATGACCTTGCTCCACGCGTTGCTTGCGATCGCGACGTTGCTGCCGGTGGTGAGCGTGCATCCGCTCGCGGTGTTCGCGTCCGGGCTGCTGTTCGGCGGCGTGTTCCTGTCGGTGGTCGCATCGACCACGGCGCTGGTGCGGCACAACCTCGAACCGTCGGCGTGGTCGGCCGGCATCAGTGCGTTCACCATCGTCTTCGCCGCGGGGCAGATCGTGGGGCCGACGCTGATCGGATGGGTGGCCGACGGCGCCGGCGGTTTGCGCGGCGGATTCGCGTGCAGCGCGGCGGTGCTTGTGCTCGCGGCGATCGTCGCGTGGCTGCAGAAGCCCCTGTCGTCCTCGCCGCGAGTCAGAAGCGCTTCGTGAGCACCATGCTCTGCCCGTCGCGGCTGACTTCGGTGCGCGACAGGAAGCTCATGCCGAGCAACGGCGGCCCGTCGTAGCCGGCTTCCATCACGCCGGCCTCGACATTGTTCAGTTCGACGCCGCCGACCTTGACGCGATCGAGTCTGACGACGCGATAGGGCACCGCGCCGTTGGCGGTGTTGGCCGTCGCCTGCGGCGCCTGTCGATAGGGGATCCCGAGACGGTTCGCTTCGTTCGCCGACAGCACCACCAGCGTGGCGCCGGTATCGACCAGAAAGCGCGTCGGCACGCCGTTGACGGCACCGTCGGCCATGTAGTGCCCGCGGCTGTCGGCGGCGAGCATCGCGCTGGCGCGGTTGCTTCCCGCCCTGCCACCGAAATACGAGCCCATCGCAAACGTCTGTCGCTTGCCGTCGACGAGAAAGGTTGCGCTGTCGGCACCGATGGCGAGAAGCTTGTAGCCGGCGACGCTTTCGCCGATCGCAACGCTGCGCGGTGCGGCGCCATCGACCGCGACCACGGCCTTGCCGGGAAACAGGCCGACGACGCTGAGGGTCGCGGCGTGAGCGCCCGAGGCGATCGCCAGCAGCGCGATGGCGCGAAGAGTATCCCTCGTGCGCACGATGACCGCGCCGCTAGTCGCGAAAATTGTTGAAGTCGAGCGGCGTGTCGGTGATCGACTTCTTCAGCAGCGCGATCGCCGCTTGCAGATCGTCGCGCTTCGCACCGGCCACGCGCACCGCATCGCCCTGGATGCTCGCCTGTACCTTGAGCTTGGCGTCCTTGATCGCCTTGACGATCTTCTTGGCGACCTCGGACTCGATGCCGTTCTTGACCTTGATGACCTGCTTGACCTTGTCGCCGCCGATCTTCTCGATCTTTCCGAGGTCGAGAAAGCGGATGTCGACGCCGCGCTTGGTCATCTTGCCATTGAGGATGTCGCGCACCTGGCCGAGCTGGAATTCCGAATCGGAATAGAGCGTGAGGTCGCGCTCCTTCTGCTCGACGCGCGCGTCCGAGCCCTTGAAATCGAAACGCGTGCCGACTTCCTTGTTGGTCTGGTCGACCGCGTTCTTCACTTCGACCTGATTGGCTTCCGAGACGGCGTCGAACGAGGGCATGCGCTGCTTCCGATGAAACGAAGGGGTGAAAAGTATAGACGAGCGAGAGGGCGTCGATATACTCGCCGCTCTTTGTCGTTCCTTCGGAGCGAATTCCATTCGCATGACGCTCACCATTGGTCGCGACGTTTCTCTCGCGGCGCTCAACAGCTTCGGCATAGCCGCGCGCGCGCGCTGCTTCGCACGCGTCGAGGCGATCGAAGATCTCCAGGTGTTGCGTGAGCGCGCCGAGTGGAACGACGGTGCGCGCCTGATCCTGGGCGGCGGCAGCAACCTGCTCTTCACCCGCGACTTCGACGGACTGGTGGTGCATGTCGCATTGACGGGCCGCGAATATCTGGGCGATGACGGCGACCATCATCTCGTCTCGGCGTGCGCCGGCGAGAACTGGGACGCGTTCGTGCGCCATACCTTGCGCGAAGGCTGGACCGGCCTCGAGAACCTCGCGCTGATTCCCGGTTCGGTGGGCGCGGCGCCGGTGCAGAACATCGGCGCATACGGCGTCGAGCTGGTCGAGCGCTTCGCGTGGCTCGAATGCTTCGAGCTCGCGACCGGTCGCATCGTCCGCATGGACGCCGACGCATGCGGCTTCGCCTATCGCGATAGCGCCTTCAAGCGCGAACTGCGCGAGCGCGTCGTCATCACACGCGTGGTGTTCCGCTTGCCGAAACGATGGGAGCCGCGTACCGCTTATGGCGACGTGCGCGCGATGCTCGAGGAGCGAGCCATCGATCGTCCGACCGCGCTCGATGTGGCGGACGTTGTGACCGCGATTCGTCGAGCCAAGCTGCCCGACCCGGCCGTGATCGGCAATGCGGGCAGCTTCTTCAAGAACCCGATCGTGACGGCCCAGGCCTTCGACGCGATCCGCGCGCGCGAGCCGGGCGTGGTCGGCTATCCGCAGGCCGATGGCCGCGTGAAGCTGGCGGCGGCGTGGCTGATCGATCGCTGCGGTTGGCGCGGCCGTTCGCTGCCGGGTGCAAGTGGCCGTGCGGCCGTGCACGACCGGCAGGCGCTGGTCCTCGTCAATCGAGGAGGTGCGACCGGCGCCGAGGTGCTGGCACTCGCGTCGGCGATTGCCGACAGCGTCGCCGCGCGCTTTGGCATGGTGCTCGAACCCGAGCCGGCGATTGTCTGATGCGCGTGAGGCTGCCTCACCGCATCTTCGCGGGCCTGTCCGAAATGCCCACGCAAATCGGAGCGAGCCACCTGCCGTCGATGTCGGCGTGGAATTTTCCATTGCTGGTCGGCTGATCGATCGTGCCCGCCAGGCTTTCAGGCGTCTTCGCCTCGAAGGTAATCGTTCCTGTGCGTGGTACGCCCGAACAGCTCGTCGTGACGATCATTCTTTTCACCGTGCGCACGACGTTCTGTCGGGTGCAATCCGGGTCGTCACCTGGCGGAAAGCGATCGCGATCGACATCCTCCTTCGTCACACAGATCTTTTGCACCGACGCGTTGGGTTTGCCGCCGCGATGGACCATCGACTTCTCGATCATCGCGCGGCGATAGGGCGGCAACTTCGCGAGCTCCCTGGGCGTGATCGCGTTGACGGTCGTGGTCGTGGCGATCGTCAGCTCCCAGGCGCCCGGCTTCACGTAGAGCGGCTCGGCGTTGGCGACCGGTGGTGCGCAGGCCGCAAACAAGGCCGTAGCCGCACCGGCCAGGCATACAAGGAATTTCTTCTTCATGAATCGAACTCTCGCGGAAGGTCAGGCGCGGGCCAGTGAGGGGTTCGGCGACCGCGTCACTTCAACTTCACGGGTCGATCCGCAATGCCTTCGCAACTGGCGCCCAGCCATTTGCCGTTGACGTCGACGTGAAACTTTCCGTTGCCGGTTTCCTGGTCGATGGAGCCGACCACGGTCTCGGGATTCTTCGCTTCGAAGATGAACGTCCCCTCGCGCGGCGGCGTGTCCGAGCAGCTCATCGCCACCACCACCTTGGTCGCCGTGCGCGAGACGGTCTTGCGCGTGCAACCCGCATCGTCGTTGCCTTCGGCAAAGCGATCGCGCTCGAGGTCTTCCTTCTTCACGCAGCTCTTGTGCACCGAGGTGTTGGCCTTGCCGCCGCGCTCGGCCATCATCTTCTCGACCATCGCGCGGCGTTCGGGCGGCATCTTCGCAAGCGACTCGGGCGGGATGAGGTTGCCGGTCCCCGAAGTCGTGACGGTCATTTCCCATGCGCCCGGCTTGGCGTTCAGCGGCTCGGCGCCGGCGACGGAAGTGGCGAACAGCGCGGCAAACAGCGCCGCAGCCGTGCAGGCCGTGCCGCATGCAAGGGCCTTCTTCATGAATCGATCTCCCGTGGCAGGTCAGGTGCGGGTCAAGAGCGCGCCAGTATTGCAGAAGAGCGCCAGAGCGGCGGCCCTCCGTCGACAGGAGAGAAACGCGTCAGCGCTTGCGGCGCGCGATCTCGGCGATGCGCATCCTGAGTGCGTTCAACTTGATGAAGCCGCCCGCGTCGGCCTGGTTGTAGGCGCCCGCGTCGTCTTCGAAGCTCGCGATGTTCTGGTCGAACAGCGTGTCCTTCGAATCGCGTGCGACCACACTGACGCTGCCCTTGTAGAGCTTCAGGCGCACCCAGCCGTTGACCCGCTCCTGCGTGTGATCGATCAGCACCTGCAGGGCGCGAAGCTCCGGGCTCCACCAATTGCCGTTGTAGATCAGCGCGGCATAGCGCGGCATCAGGTCGTCCTTCAGATGCGCGACCTCGCGATCGAGCGTGATCGACTCGATACCGCGATGCGCCTTCAACAAAATCGTGCCGCCCGGGGTTTCGTAGCAGCCGCGCGACTTCATGCCGACATAGCGGTTCTCGACCAGGTCGAGCCTGCCGATGCCGTGCTTGCCGCCGAGTTCGTTCAAGCGCGTCAGCACTTCGGCCGGGCTCATCGCCTTGCCATCGATGCCGCTGACGTCGCCTCGCGTGAACTCGACGTCGATGTATTCGGGCGTGTCCGGCGCGGCCTCGGGCGAGACCGTCCAGCGCCACATCGCTTCCTCGGCTTCCGCTTTGGGGTCTTCGAGATGGCGGCCTTCGAAGCTGATGTGGAGCAGGTTGGCGTCCATCGAGTAGGGCGCGCCGCCCTGCTTGTGCTTCATCTCGATCGCGATGCCCGCGGCTTCCGCGTAGGCGAGCAGCTTCTCGCGCGACACCAGATCCCATTCGCGCCACGGTGCGATCACCTTGATGCCGGGTTCGAGCGCGTAATAGCCCAGCTCGAAGCGCACCTGGTCGTTGCCCTTGCCGGTCGCGCCGTGCGACACCGCCTCGGCGCCGGTGGCGCGCGCGATCTCGATCTGGCGCTTGGCGATCAGCGGCCGAGCGATCGACGTGCCGAGCAGGTACTCGCCTTCGTAGATCGCATTGGCGCGAAACATCGGGAACACGAAGTCACAGACGAACTCTTCGCGCAGGTCGTCGATGAATATGTTCTCGGGCTTGATGCCGGCGCTCAACGCCTTGCCGCGCGCGGGTTCGAGCTCTTCGCCCTGTCCGATGTCGGCGGTGAAGGTCACCACTTCGGCGCTGTAATTGTCCTGAAGCCACTTCAGGATCACCGAGGTGTCGAGGCCGCCCGAATAGGCGAGGACGACTTTATGGATGTCGCTCATGGTGC
>JBBQCA010000188.1:0-5987 GCA_038318315.1 Burkholderiales bacterium
CGCATAGACCTCGGCGTTGTCGAAGAAATTCACGCCGGCGTCGAACGCCGCCGCCATGCACTCGCGCGCCAGGCGCGTGTCCATCTGATTGCCGTAGGTGACCCACGAGCCGAAGGACAGCGCGCTGACCTTGAGGCCTGCACGGCCCAGTCGTCGGTATTGCATCTTGTCTGGCTCCGGTCGAGGAAGGGTTATGGCAAACGGTATTTGATGCGGGTCACGACGCGCGACGATCGAGCACCGCCTGCGCGATCGTACCGACATCGACGTATTCGAGTTCACCGCCCACCGGCACGCCGCGTGCGAGCCGCGTGATCGCGAGGCCGCGAGCCTTCAGCATCTCTCCGATCGTATGCGCCGTGGCTTCGCCTTCGTTGGTGAAGTTGGTCGCGAGGATCACTTCACTCACCACGCCATCGGTCGCACGCTTCAACAGTCGATCGAGATGGATGTCCTTCGGCCCGATGCCGTCGAGCGGCGAGAGGCGACCCATCAGCACGAAATACAGACCGCGATAGGCCAGCGTCTGCTCGATCATCAATTGATCGCCGGGGGTCTCGACCACGCACAGCAGGCTGGGATCGCGCCGATCGGACGCGCATACGTCGCACAGCTCGTTCTCGGTGAAGGTATTGCACGACGCACAGTGGCGGATTGCTTCGACCGCGTGAGTCAACGCGCCGCCCAGCAGCGCCGCGCCTTCGCGATCGTGTTGCAGCAGGTGGTACGCGATGCGTTGCGCTGACTTCGGCCCGACGCCCGGCAGGCGACGCAAGCCTTCGATGAGCACATCGAGGCTTGAAGGTCGTTGGGTAGTCGATCGATTGGAAGATTTCATGCGGACCAGGGGCTGAGCGCCGCGATTCTACTTGGCTCGCGACCATCTCCGCAGAGTCCACCAAAACGGCCCCGCTACAATTCGCCCTTCGCTCGCGACCCACTCCGTGCCGTCGCCTCACGCATCACCGCAGCTTGTCCATGTCCACCCTCGCCGATCAAGTCCACCGCCGTCGCACCTTCGCGATCATCTCCCACCACGACGCGGGCAAGACCACGCTCACTGAAAAGCTACTGCTGTTCTCGGGCGCGATCCACATCGCCGGTTCGGTGAAGGCGCGCAAGGCGAGCCGCCATGCGACCTCGGACTGGATGGAGATCGAGAAGCAGCGCGGCATCTCGGTCGCGTCGTCGGTGATGCAGATGGAATATCGCGACTGCGTGATCAACCTGCTCGACACGCCCGGCCACCAGGATTTTTCCGAAGACACCTATCGCGTGCTGACCGCGGTCGATGCGGCGCTGATGGTGATCGATGCGGCCAACGGCGTCGAAGCGCAGACGCTGCGCCTGCTCGAAGTGTGCCGCGCACGCGGCACGCCGATCATCACCTTCGTCAACAAGATGGACCGCGAAGTGCGCGAGCCGCTCGACCTGCTCGATGAGATCGAGCGCGCCCTCGGCATGACCACGGTGCCGTTCACCTGGCCGATCGGCATGGGCAAGAGCTTTGCGGGTGTGTTCGACATCCGCGCAAACAGCATGCGTGTGTTCCAGGCCGGCGCCGATCGTGTCGGACAGGCCTTCGAAACGATAGCGGGACTCGACAATCCCCTGATCGACGCGCGCTTCGGCGGCGCGAACGCTCTCACTGCGGGCCACGTTGAAAAAGCGCGCGAAGAGATCTCGCTCGTCACCGAAGCATCGGCGTCTTTCGATCGCCAGGCCTTCATCGCGGCCACGCAGACGCCGGGGTTCTTCGGATCGGCGGTCAACAATTTCGGCGTGCAGGAAGTGCTCGACGCGGTCGTCGACCTCGCGCCGTCGCCGCTGGGGCGCAAGGCGATTTCTCGCATGGTCGCGGCCGACGAGCCGAAGTTCGCGGGCGTGGTGTTCAAGATCCAGGCCAACATGGATCCGGCGCATCGCGACCGCATCGCGTTCGTGCGCGTGTGCGCGGGCCACTTCGAGCGCGGCATGAACCTCAAGGTGACGCGCTCGGGCAAGGCGATGAAGCCGAACAACGTCGTCACGTTTCTGTCGCAGCGACGCGAGATCGCCGAGGACGCGTATGCCGGCGACATCATCGGCATTCCCAATCACGGCACGCTGCAGCTGGGCGACACGCTGACCGAGGGCGAGCCCTTGCAGTTCACCGGCCTGCCCTTCTTCGCGCCCGAGATGTTCCAGGCCGTCGAAGTCGCGGATCCCTTACGCGCGAAGCAGTTGAAGCACGGCCTCGCGCAGCTCGGCGAGGAAGGCGCGATCCAGGTGTTCCGACCGCACCTCGGCGGCTCGCTGCTATTGGGCGCCGTGGGTCAACTGCAATTCGAAGTCGTGCTGCATCGGCTCGAACACGAGTACGGCGTGAAGGCGCGCTTGATCGGCACGCGTCATCGCCTCGCGCGTTGGATCACGGCGGAAGGATCGGCCGAGGGTGAGCGCGAGTTGAAGCGCTTCATCGACTTCTATGCCGCGCGCATCGCGCACGATGCGGTCGATGCGCCGACCTACATGGCCTCGCATGTATCGGAGTTGCGGGTGGCGCAGGACGAGTGGCCGAAGATCAAATTCCACGCGCTGCGCGAGCACGCGGGGTTGGTGTTTCAGTCGGGGTTGGCGGCTTGATGGCGACGGGCCGACACGCGCCCGAATGACTGCCGGCACGTGGCGCCGAAGCTCGCCGACAAGGCCGAACTCGCGCGCATCGGTCGCTAATACGCGACCGAATCGATGCTGGTGTTCGACGCGAAGACCGGACGCTACGCGCGAGCGCCACGCCGTCGACCGGCAGCGGGACGCTATTCGACTTCTATGCGCGACTCGTCGCCGGCGCCGCGGCTCCCGCGCGTGGGGATCACGCGGTGTTCTGATCGCGTCGCGTCAATTAAAGGCCGTGTAGATCGTGTGGTCGCCTTCGACGCCGCGCCACGCGATGAGGATGCGTCCGTTTCCCATCACCGTGATCGAAGGTCTCGCCGCTGTTCCCACGCCGGGAATCTGCGCCTGCGTGCTCCAGTCGATCGGCCCCGCGCCCGCTGCGCCCGGCGCGCCCTGCGTGAAGTAGATGCCCTGATCGCCGTTCACTCCGCGCCAGAGCAGCAGCACCTCGCGGTCGTTGGTCCTCACGATATTGGTGACGCTCGGACCGCGCAGGCTGCCGGGCACGCCGATCTTGGTCGTACCGTCGCCGCCGTCCCCTACCACGATCCATTGCAGGATCTGCTGTGGTTGCCAGATCGGATTGCCGATCGTGCCGGGGAACACCGTCGTGTACAGCGCGTCGTCGCCTTCGATGCCGCGCCACACGATGCGAGGGAGCCCATTGAAGTCCACGCACACGCTGGGCCGGTCGGTACTGCCGGTGCCGCCGATGCGGCCGGTGGTGGTCCAGCCGTTGTTCCAGAAGTTGAAATAGAGACCGGTGTCGCCGGGGATGCCGCGCCACACCAGCAACGGCGCGCCGTTGTAGATGGTCATCGCCGGCCCGTTGGCCGAGCCGGCACTGGGTACTTGCGAGACGCCGCTCCAGTTGTCGCCGAGGTCGGCGCTGGTGGCCCAGTACACCGCGTCGTCGTCCTCGATGCCGCGCAATGCGAGCCACAGCGTCTTGCCATCCCACGCGAGCGCGGGACCATCGGTGGTGCCGGTGCCGGGTACCGCGCGTTGCGGTGTCCAGTTGATGCCATCGGTCGATCGGCACACCCACACCGAATCGTCGGGGTCGATTCCTTTCCACGCGAGGACCACCGACCCGCCGCATGCGCAGACCACCGGCGACGAATCGGTGCCGATGCCGGGCACCGGTCGTTGCGCTTCCCATCCGTACAGCGCGCGGATCGACAGGATGTCGTCGGCGCCGAGCGCTTCCTGACCACTGGTGTTCGGCCACATGAGCGACGCCGGGTTGGTGTTGTGCAGCAGGCCGAGCGCATGGCCGATCTCGTGGGCCGCGACGCTCAGCAGGCTGTTGTTGGTGCCGAGCGCGGCCCCACCCCCGGGCGGATCCTGTGGCAGGAAGTTGATCGCGGGGTTGCTGTTGAATTCGATGATCGTCCCGTGCTCGATGGTCCATGCCGCCGTGAAGTTGCCGTTCGCATCGGGCGCACCGAGGTCCGCCGTACGGAACAGGAGGTCGGCATGCCCCTGGATGAATTCGAAGTTCAACGCAAGCGAGGTGCCGGGCGGTACCGGCGCGGGCGGCGGCGTGCTCCAGATCGCGAAGGCCTGGTTGATGATCGACCACATGTCGGGCGGCGGCGGCGTGAACGTGTTGCCCGTGGGCGGGCCACCGACCGGGATGTTCGACACGGTCGCGCCGGGATCGATGGTCCACGTGAGCGGCATACGACGCGGCTGGTTGGTGTCCTTGCTGATGCCGTAGGAGCGCGGCCCGAGCGTCGGTGATCCGGGCGGATCCTTAAACGTGCAGAAGCGGTGGCCCAGCGTCGGTACGCGATCGACGACGACGCGGTCGGTCCCGTCGGCGAACGCGCGTTCCGCTCCCGACCACAGACGGTCCATCGTGGTGGGACCTTCCCAATCGAAACGCCCGTCGGCCATGCCGACGTGACGCCACCGGATCAGGCGGCCGCCGCTCAGTCCCGTGCCGCCGCCGGGCTTGAACGTCGCACTGGCCTGCAATGCCTCGACGCCGTAGATGAAACCATTGCCGCCGTAGAAAACGTGTTCGTAGATGCCCCAGCCGGCACCCACCCGGTGCGCCTGGCTCAGGTTCGCAGCGCCGGTGTGCTGACCGGCGTGGCGCCACCACATGAGATCGCCGTTGGGCTTGACCGCATAGAGCACGCCGTCACCTCCCGCGAACACGTGCGTGAAGCCGCCCCAGCCCGACGCGATCTCGTGCGGACCATCCCAGCGGGACGTGCCGTCGTCGTGACCGCGATGGCGATACCAGATCAGCTTGCCGCCCGCGACGACGGTACGACCCGGCCGATCGAAGCGCACGCCTTCGACATCGGGTTCGATCGCGTAGATGACGCCGCCGCCCGCCGAGAAAACCTGTTTGAACCCGGACCAGCCGTGGCCGATGGCACGCGGACCGGTCCATCGGAAGCTGCCATCCTCATGACCGACGTGTCGCGCCCACATCAATCGACCGCCGGAGGCCGGCGTCCTGCCGGACAGGTTGAGATATGCGCTGCCAGCGACGAACGGCTCGACGAAATAGACGATCCCGCCGCGACCATCGAACACCTGATCCATCCCGCTCCATCCGGTGCCCACCGTCCGCAGGTGGTCCCACGCGATGCGACCGTGCTGCTGGGAAAATCGATGCCACAGGAGTTCGCCGCCGCGAGACGGAACTCCGCGTTGTGTGGAGAGCTTGAACGGAGCGACGGTGTAGATGACAGGGGCAGGCTCATGACTGTCTTCCTTCCGGCCGCAAGGCCGTCGCACGTCGAACCACGAGAGGTCGCACGAATGCGCGCGACGTTCAGCCACTGTTCGTTAGTTGCCGAAGTGAAGTCAATCGATCTTGCCGTGCATATTCACCCTGTCGGGCAGGATCGCTAGGTGCGAGCGACGTCGACCCACTGCGCATTGACGAGCTGCGCGAGACGTTCGGGCGCGATCCGCAGCGCCGACGTCGATGAGCCCGCAGCAGGCACCACGACGTCGTACTGGCGCAGCGACACGTCGGCCAGCACGCGCAGCGGCGATGGCAGACCGAACGGGCACACACCGCCCACCGGATGACTGGTACTCGCGAATACCTCGTCACCGTCGAGCATCTTTGCCTTGCTGCCGAACGCGGCCTTGTACTTCTGGTTGTCGAGACGCGCCGAGCCGCTCATCACGAGCAGGATGACCTCGTCGTTCAGGCGCAGACAGAGAGTCTTGGCGATCTGGCCGGGCTCGACACCGTGCGCTTCGGCGGCGAGGGCGACGGTGGCGGTGCTGATGTCGAGTTCGACGATCCCGATGTCGGGGGCGTGCCGCGCGAAGAAGGCCTGGACGGATTGAAG
>JBBQCA010000189.1:0-5986 GCA_038318315.1 Burkholderiales bacterium
CTCGATCAGGATCTTGACCTTGTCGGTATCGTCCTGCGCCGCCGACAGGTTGGCGGCCATGAACTCGGCGGCGAAGTGCACCTTCAGCCACGCGGTCTGCACCGCCAGCAACGCATAGGCGGCCGCATGCGACTTGTTGAAACCGTAGCCCGCGAACTTGGCCATCAACTGGAAGATGTCGCGCGCATGCGATTGCGAGAGGCCGTTCTTCTTCGCGCCCTCGATGAAGAGGGACTCTTGCTCGTCCATCTCTTCCTTCTTCTTCTTGCCCATCGCGCGACGCAGAATATCGGCGCTACCCAGCGAATAGCCGCCGATGATCTGCGCCATCAGCATCACCTGCTCCTGATAGACCATGATCCCGTAGGTCTCTTCCAGGATGTGCTTGACGCGCTGGTCGGGATACTCGAATTTCTCGCCCTTCTTGCGCGCGATGAAGTCGGGAATCAGGTCCATCGGGCCGGGCCGATAGAGCGCGTTCAACGCGACGATGTCGCCGAAACGGTCGGGCTTGGCCTCGAGCAGCATGCGCCGCATCCCCGGGCTTTCGAACTGGAACACCGCGACCGTTTCGGCGCGACGAAACACTTCGTAGGATTTGGGATCGTCGAGCGGTATGCCTTCGAGCGCGAACTCGCGCTGGTCGTCGTAGAGCCTGCGGATGTGCTCGGTGGTCCAGTCGAGGATGGTCAGCGTGGTCAGCCCGAGAAAGTCGAACTTGACCAGGCCCGCGCTCTCGACATCGTCCTTGTCGTACTGGCTGATGACGTTGGATCCATCGTGCGAGCCCGGCTGCACGTAGAGCGGCGTGAAGTCGGTGAGCTTGCCGGGCGCGATCAGCACGCCGCCCGCGTGCATGCCGACATTGCGCGTGATGCCTTCGACCTGCTCGGCGAGCGCGAGCACTTCGCGCACCTCGTCTTCGTTGGCTTCGCGCTCGGCGAGCAAGGGTTCTTCCTTCCTCGCATCGGCGATCGTCACCAGCCGCCCCGGCTTGAACGGGATCAGCTTCGCGATGCCGTCGACGAAGGTGTACGGCAAGTCGAGCACGCGTCCCACGTCGCGCACCGCGGCCTTGGCGGCCATCGTGCCGAAGGTCGCGATCTGCGCGACCGACTCGGCGCCGTATTTCTTCTTGACGTAGTCGATCACCGCGTCGCGTCCCTCCTGGCAGAAGTCGATGTCGAAGTCGGGCATCGACACGCGCTCGGGATTCAGGAAGCGTTCGAACAGCAGGTTGTATTCGAGCGGATCGAGCCCGGTGATGCCCAGCGAATACGCGACCAGCGACCCCGCCCCCGAGCCGCGCCCCGGACCCACCGGTACGCCATTGTTCTTCGCCCAGTTGATGAAGTCCGCGACGATCAGGAAGTAGCCGGGAAAGCCCATCGCCGAAATCGTTTCGGCTTCGAACGCGAGGCGCGTCGCATAGCGCGGGCGCTGCGCTTCGCGCTCGGCCTCGTCGGGGTACAGATGCGCGAGGCGATGCTCGAGACCGGCTTCGGCTTCGAGTCGCAGATGATCGTCGAGCGTGCGGCCCGCCGGTGTCGGAAAGCGCGGCAGATGCGGCTTGCCGAGCTGCAGTTCGAGGTTGCAGCGCTTGGCGATCTCGACCGCGTTGGCGAGCGCCGACGGAATGTCGGCGAACAGCGCCGCCATCTCGGCTTGCGACTTCAGGTATTGCTCGGGCGTGAAGCGCCGCACGCGGCGCGGGTTCGCGAGGATCTCGCCCTCGGCGATGCAGGTGCGCGCTTCATGCGCGACGAATTCACTTCGTGTGAGAAATTGCACGGGATGCGTCGCAACCACCGGCAGGCCGAGTTCTCCGGCCAGCGACGTCGCCGCATCGATGTAGCTCTCGCCATCGGGCTGGCCGTAGCGTTGCAGCTCGATGTAGAACGCGCGTGGAAACGTCTCGGCCCAGCGCTTGGCGTGGGCCACCGCAACCGCGTGGCGTCCTGCCGCAAGCGCCAGGCCGATGTCGCCATACTCGGCGCCGGATAACGCGATCAGGCCCGTGGCGCCGACTTCGGCGAACCATTCGAAACGCACTTCGGCGCGACCCTGACCCGCGTTCTCGAGATAGGCGCGCGACAGCAAGGTGCAGAGCGCCAGATAGCCTTCGCGATTTTTCGCGAGCAGCAGCGCGCGACTTGCCTTGCCTTGCGAACCCTCGCCCTGGCCGGTGATCCACACGTCGCAACCCGCGAGCGGCTTGACCCCCTTGCCACGCGCGGCCTTGTAGAAACGCACCAGTCCGAAGAAGTTGGAGAGGTCGGTCAGCGCCAGCGCCGGTTGCGCATCCCTGGCCGCGGCCTCCACGGCGCTGTCGATGCGTACGATGCCGTCGGAGATCGAATATTCCGAGTGCATGCGCAGATGCACGAAGTGCGGGTCGTACGGGTCGTGCTGCAACTGGCCATGCATGTCGATCTGGGTCATGCGGCATTTTAACGTGCGCGGTTTCGACGATGACGCTCGCGGCTTGTGCGCGGACTCTTGCGGCGGCTCATATAATCACGGCCCGATGACTATCCGCCCCCCGATTCTCAACATCGCCGCCTATCGCTTCGTCGCGCTCGACGAGCCGGGCCGCTGGGTTCCCGTCCTGCGCGAGCGCTGCGACGCCTTGCAGTTGAAGGGCACGATCATCGTCGCGACCGAGGGCATCAATCTCTTTCTCGCGGGAGGCAAGCAGTCGATCGACTCGCTGCTCGGATGGCTCGCCGATGACCCGCGTTTCGTGGATGGCGAAGGCAGGCAGGCTTTCTGGGGCCTCGAGGTGAAGCGCAGCTGGTCGGCCACGACGCCGTTCAAACGGCTGCGCATCAAGCACAAGCCGGAGATCGTCACGATGCGCAAGCCTTGCGTGATACCGGCCAGAGCCGCGCGCGCGCCTGCGATCGCACCCGAGCGGCTGGCTGCCTGGCTGGCACAGGGCCACGACGACGAGGGGCGCGACGTCGTGCTGCTCGATACCCGCAATGCCTTCGAATTCGAGCAGGGGACTTTCGACGGCGCGCGACATCTGGGCCTCGCGCGCTTCGAAGCGTTTCCGGATGCGGTCGCAGGCGTGCGCGACGCGCTTCGCGAGCAGACCGTCGTCACCTTCTGCACCGGCGGCATCCGCTGCGAAAAGGCGGCGCTCCACATGCGCGACATCGGCTTTACGCGCGTGTTGCAACTCGACGGCGGCATCCTCAACTATTTCGACAAGGTCGGGGGTGCGCATTGGAGCGGTACGTGTTTCGTGTTCGACGAAAGAGTCGCGCTCGATATCGAACTCAAGGGCCGCAAGGAATGAATCAGCCGCGCGCGCGGACCCGCGTCTGCCGCGCGCTTGTCCCTTCAGTTTCTCCCTTCAGTCACGCAACGCGTCGAGCTCGGCCGCGCTGAAACCCGCGGCGCGGCGCGCATGGAGATTGAACGGGCCACGCAAGCGCGGGGCGTCGTGGCGCGACCTCAGTGCCGCATAGGTCGCGATCGGGTCGAGACCGCGCTGTTCGCATAGCCACGCATACCAGCGATTGCCCACGCGCACGTGTCCGATCTCGTCGTTTAGGATGAGGTCGATGATCGCGGCGCCCGCCTTGTCGCCGACCGACAGCAGCTTGGCCCGTACCGCCGGCGACGCGTCGAGCCCGCGCGCTTCGAGCGTGCGCGGCACGAGTGCGACGCGCGCGAGCACATCGTGCTTCGTACGCTCGGCCATTTCCCACAGCGCGTTGTGCGCGGGGAAGTCGCCATACGCATGACCGAGGCCGGCGAGGTGATCGCGCAGCAACTGGAAATGCAGCGCCTCTTCCTGCATCACGCGAAACCAGTCGCGATAGAACGCATCGGGCATGCCGGCGAATCGCCACGTGACGTCGGCCGCGAGATCGAGCGCGTTCAGCTCGATATGCGCGATCGCGTGGATCAATGCGGCGCGGCCTTCGACGCTCGCCATCGACCGCTGCCTGACTTCGGTATGCGGCACCAGCATCGGCATCCCCGGTCGACCGGGGATGCCGGCGGGTTCGGCGAGGCAGGCGTGGGCCGCGGCGGGCAGCAGGGCATTGGCCGCACGCGCCTCTTCCGCCTTGCGGTCGGGGTTGCAATTGAGCAGAACGGACAGAGCTTGGTCGCGGAGAGAAATCATCGGGGTGCATCTACAATCGACGCGTGGGTCCATGCAGGATGAACGCGTCTACGGAAATTCGGAATGGCCATCTACAGACTTGGAGATCGTGTACCACGCATCGCGCCGACTGCCTGGGTTCATGAAAGTGCAACCGTGATCGGCAACGTCGTCCTCGAAGACGGCGTGAGCGTCTGGCCGCAGGCGGTGATCCGCGGCGACATGGCGACCATCACTATCGGCGCGCGCAGCAACGTGCAGGACGGCGCGGTGCTGCATGTCGATGAAGGCGTGCCGCTGACCATCGGCCGCGACGTCACCATCGGTCACCAGGTGATGCTGCACGGATGCACGATCGGGGACGGCAGCCTAATCGGCATTCAGGCGATCGTGCTCAATGGCGCAACCATCGGCCAGGGTTGCCTGGTGGGTGCGGGCGCCCTGGTGACCGAAGGCAAGAGCTTTCCCGACCACGTGATGATCCTCGGTACCCCGGCCCGCGTGATCCGCGAACTCAAGCCCGAGGACGTCGAACGCACGCGCCACGGGGCGACGCACTACGTCGAAGAAGCAAGGCATTACCGCGAGCACGCCGTGCGCATCGATCTCGAAGGGGATTTCAATGCGGATCTCGAAGCGGCGGCCCCATGAGCGACCGGCTGCACAAGTTCCTGTTCGATGCAGGCTCGTCGGCTCGCTCGCCGGTGCGCGGTGAAATCGTGTCGCTGACGGCCACCTGGAAGCACATCCGCGAGCGTCATCACCATGCCGAGCCGGTGATGCGCCTGCTCGGTGAACTGGTGGCCGCGAGCACCTTGCTGTCGGCCAATCTCAAGTTCAACGGCGCCCTGATCATGCAGATCCACGGCGACGGCCCGGTGCGATTGCTGGTGGTCGAATGCAATGCCGACCTGACGGTGCGCGCCACGGTGAAGCTTTCTTCCGATGCCGCGATCGCGGACGACGCGCGCTTCACCGATCTCGTCAATGCGGACGGTCACGGCCGGTTCGTGATCACGCTCGACCCGCGCGATCGCTCGCGCGGGCAGCAGTCGTATCAAGGCATCGTCCCGCTGGAAGGCGATTCGGTCGCCGCGGCGCTGGAGGGTTACATGCATCGCTCCGAGCAGCTCGACACGCAGCTGTGGCTTGCTGCCGACGACGAACACGCCAACGGCCTCCTGCTGCAGAAGCTGCCGCTCGAAGGCGGCGGCAAGAGCTCGCATTTCGATCAGCACGCCGAAGCGCATGCCGCCGAAGTCTGGGAGCGTGCGGTAACGTTCGCCAATACGCTCGAACGCAATGAATTGCTGCGCGTCGATCCGCAGACCTTGATGCGGCGCCTGTTCTGGGACGAAACGCTGGCGATCTACGAGCCGGTCCCGTGCGCGTTCCGTTGCAGCTGCACGCGCGAACGCGTGGCGGCAATGCTGGTCTCCCTGGGCGAGCAGGAAGTGGACGATACCTTGGCCGAAATGGGCGGCATCCACGTGGACTGCGAGTTCTGCAACAAATCTTACGATTTCGATACGGTCGATTGCGCCCAGCTGTTCGCAACTTCCAATACGATGGACGGTGTGCGGCCGCCGGTGCGGCTGCGCCATTGATGGACTGACGGTCGATCGACGAAACGATGGCTTGAACGTTCGGCGGGCGCGGCAATCTCAGCAAGACGGCGTCGCTGCATCCCGTCCCGGACGCCTGAAGGAACTGACATGCGCAAGATCATTCTGCTTACCTCCGTCACCGCCGCGGTTGCCGCATTGGCTGGCTGCGTGGCCTATCCCGTCTACCAGCAACCGGTCGCGCGCCTGACGCCCGCGCAAAGCGCTGCCCTCGCGAACCGGACTCTCGACCCGGCCGAGC
>JBBQCA010000190.1:0-5953 GCA_038318315.1 Burkholderiales bacterium
GGGATCAGCACCGCGATCAGCGAGAAAGTCAGCGAGATGATCGTGAAGCCGATCTGCTCGGCGCCCTTCAACGCCGCCTCGAACGGCTTCATGCCGTCTTCGATCAAGCGCGAGATGTTCTCGATCATCACGATCGCATCGTCGACCACGAAGCCGGTCGCGATCGTCAGCGCCATCAGCGTCAGGTTGTTGATCGAGAAGCCTGCGAGATACATCACGCCGAAGGTTCCGACCAGAGACAGCGGCACCGCGACGCTCGGGATGATGGTGCCCGGCAGATTGCGCAGGAAGACGAAGATCACCATCACCACCAGCACGATCGCGAGCAACAGCTCGAAGCGCACGTCGTCGACCGAGGCGCGGATGGTGGTGGTGCGGTCGGTGAGCAAGGTCACTTCGACCGACGAGGGCAACGAAGCCTGCAATTGTGGCAGCAGCTTCTTGACGCGATCGACCACGTCGATCACGTTCGCGCCGGGCTGGCGCTGCACGTTGAGGATGATCGCGGGCTTGTCGTTGGCCCATGCGGCCAGGCGCACGTTCTCGGCGCCGTCGACGATGTCGGCGACGTCGGACAGGCGAATCGGCGCGCCGTCCTTGTAGGCGACGATCAGGCTGCGGTATTCGTCGGCCGAGCGCAGCTGGTCGTTGGCGTCGATGGTCGATGCGCGCGTGGGTCCGTCGAAGCTGCCCTTGGCTTGATTGGTGTTGGCGTTCGAGATCGCGGTGCGCACGTCGTCCAGACCGAGACCGAGCGCGGCGATCGCCTTGGGGTTGACCTGGATGCGCACCGCGGGCCGCTGCCCGCCCGACAGGCTCACCAGGCCCACCCCCGGCAACTGCGAGATCTTCTGCGCGATGCGCGTGTCGACCAGGTCCTGCACCTTGGGCAGCGCCAGCGTCTTGGAGGTGATTGCCAATGCAAGGATCGGCGTGTCGGCCGGATTGACCTTGCTGTAGATCGGCGGATTGGGCAGGTCGCCGGGCAACAGGTTACCGCCCGCGTTGATCGCGGCCTGCACTTCCTGCTCGGCGATGTCAAGCGAGAGCGCGAGATCGAACTGCAGCGTGATCACCGATGCGCCGCCCGAACTGGTGGACGACATCTGCTTCAAGCCCGGCATCTGCCCGAACTGTCGTTCGAGCGGCGCGGTCACCGACGACGTCATCACCTCGGGACTCGCGCCCGGGTACAGCGTGACGACCTGGATGGTCGGGTAGTCCACCTCGGGCAGCGCGGACAAGGGCAACTGCCGATACGCGACGATGCCGACCAGGAGGATCGCCAGCATCAGCAGCGATGTGGCGACGGGGCGCAGGATGAACGGGCGTGACGGATTCATGCGCCTACTTGCCTGCTTCGAACGCGGGGGGTTCGTGCATGCGCGCGGCACTCATGATCATTTCGGCGCCGCTGCGTCGCGCTGCTTGCGCATCTCCTGCATCTTCAGCTTGCGCTCGGCTTCGGGCAGCTTCTTGATCTCTTCACCGAACTCGCCCGCATCGATGCGCTTGTTGATCTCGACCCAGCGCTTCTGGCGTTCTTCGGGCGTCAGGTTGGCGTCGCGAGCTGCGCGGCCGCCTGCCGCATTGCCTGAATTCGCCGACGGAGCGACTGGCGCGCCATCGCGCGCCACCGGTTCGACCTTGGCGCCTTCCTTCAACTTGTCGGTGCCGTCGACCACGACCACCTCGCCGACCTTGATGCCGTCGTCGACCACGACCGCATCGCCTTGCGAGACACCGGTCTTCACGGTGCGTGCGGCGACAGTGTTGTCGCCGCCGACCACATAGACGTAGAGCCCCTGCGCGCCACGCTGGACCGCGGCGGGCGGGACCACGGTCGCGCCGCGCTGCACGTCGAGCAACAGCCGTGCGTTGACGAACTGATTGGGAAAGAGCTGGTACTCCGCGTTCGCGAACCGGGCCTTCAGTTTCACGGTCCCGGTAGCCACGTCGATCTGATTGTCGACCGTGAGCAGCGCGCCATCGGCGAGCTTGGTCTTCGAGTCGCGATCCCACGCATCGACCGGCAACGCAGTCCCCGAGACGAGCCGCTTCATCACACGCTGCACGTTGGCCTCGGGCACCGAGAACACCACGTCGATCGGCTGCAACTGCGTGATGACGACGATGCCATTGGTGTCCGACGCATGGACCATGTTGCCCGCATCGACCTGCTTCAAGCCGATGCGCCCACCGACCGGCGCGGTGACTCTGGTGTACGAAAGCTGCAGCTTCGCGCTGTCGACGTTGCCGCGATCGCCCTTGACCGTTCCTTCGTACTGACTGACCAGCGCCTTCTGCGTATCGAGCTGCTGCGTGGCGATCGAGTCCTGCTCGACCAGCTTGCGATAGCGCTCGAGATCGACCTTCGCATTCGCGAGCAAGGCCTGGTCGCGCGCGAGCGTGCCTTCGGCCTGCGTGACGACGACCTGGAAAGGACGGGCGTCGATTTCGCCGAGCACCTCGCCGGCCTTGACGAGTTGGCCTTCCTTGAAATGGATCTTGATGAGCTGACCGTCGACGCGACTCTTGACCGTCACGGTACTGACCGGCGTGACCGAGCCGAGACCGTTCAGGTAGATCGGCACGTCGGCCTGCTTCGCCGTTGCGGTGCCGACCGGCATCACCGCGTTGGGACCGGGGCCGCCCTGCTGACCGCGGCGTCCGCCTCCCTTGGATGCGCCTGCCGCGCCTGCAGACTGAGCGTCGGT
Organism: Burkholderiales bacterium; assembly: GCA_038318315.1. Taxonomy (GTDB): domain Bacteria; phylum Pseudomonadota; class Gammaproteobacteria; order Burkholderiales; family Burkholderiaceae_D; genus CAHJXF01. Next base: position 2,718 of record JBBQCA010000190.1, read on the forward strand.
CTGCCCATCGGCGCCCGCCGGTGCCTGCGTTCGCGAACGCCAGAACCACACGCCCGCGACCACCAGAACGACGATCAGTACCCATACCCATGCTCCGCGATACCAGGGACGGCGAGGGCCCTCGAGGAGCAGCGGACTGGCGGGCGCAGCGAGCGGGTCGCGGGATGGATCGCTAGGTGTCATCGATGAACGAGGTCGTGGTCTGGGTGGATCGATGCGGCGCCAATTGGGGCTTCCATGCAGGCGGCCACGAACAAAACGGCAATTGAAACATGTCGCCGCATTCGAGTCATGGCTACGGCCAACGCCATTGTCACGACACGTTGCATGAAACCGAGCGGCCCGTGGATCGACAGCGGCTGCGCGGGTGCTCGGTTAGCATCGTGCGATGAACACGACTTCCAACCGTTTGCATCAAGCTCCAGGAGCGGCCATGCGTGGCGGAACGCGACCCGACGATCTCGAATACGTCGGCTTCTGGATCAGGGTCGTCGCGTCGCTGATCGATTCGCTGCTGGCCTTGCTCGTGATCGCGCCGATCGGCTACCTGGTTTTCGGATCGCGCTACTTCAGCGGCAGTGCCGCTTCCCAAGGGCCGTCCGACCTGCTGATCTCGATCGCTCTCCCCGCCGCATTGACCATCCTGTTCTGGTTCGCGAGGCAGGCCACGCCCGGCAAGATGATGTTCTCCGCGCGCATCATCGACGCGGATACCGGCGACGTACCCAGCAGCGGCCAGTGGCTGCTGCGCTACCTCGGCTACTTCGTCTCGATGCTGGGGCTTGGCCTGGGCTTCATCTGGGTCGGCATCGACCCGCGCAAGCAGGGTTGGCACGACAAGATCGCGAGGACCGTTGTGGTGCGGCCCCGGAGCCGCACGGTCGATCCGCTCGGGATCGTGCGCTGAAGAGCCCGCCTACTTCTCGACGAAGGCGCGCTCGAACACGTAGTGTCCCGGTTCGCCCAGATGCGGCGACACGATGAAGCCACGCCCGTCGAGCATCGCGCGCGTGTCCTTCAGCATGCTCGGGCTGCCGCACACCATCGCGCGATCGCGCACCGGGTCGAGCGGAGGAAGACCGATGTCCTTGAACATCTGCCCCGACTCGACCAACTCGGTCAATCGGCCCCGAGTCGGGAAATGCTCGCGCGTTACCGTGGGGTAGTAGATCAACTTGCTGCTGATGTGATCCCCGAGGTATTCGTGCACCGGCAACTCGGTCTCGATCGCGTCCTTGTATGCGAGTTCGCTGACGACACGCACGCCGTGAACCAGGATCACTTTCTCGAAACGCTCATAGGCCTCGGGCGCCTTGATGATGCTCATGAAGGGCGCAAGCCCGGTGCCTGTGCCGAACAGATAAAGATTCTGTCCGGGCAACAGATCGTCGAGCAGCAGCGTGCCGACCGGCTTCTTGCCGATCAGCACCATATCGCCCACCGCGAGGTTCTGCAGGCGCGACGTGAGCGGGCCGTTCTTGACCTTGATGCTGAAGAACTCGAGTTCCTCTTCGTAGTTCGCGCTCGCGATGCTGTAGGCGCGCAGCAGCGGCTTGCCTTCGACTTCGAGCCCGAGCATCACGAACTGGCCGTTCTGAAAACGCAGGCCGGGGTCGCGCGTCGTGGTGAAGGAGAAGAGGGAATCGTTCCAGTGGTGAACGGTCAGGACCCGTTCTGTATTGAAGGCGCTCATGACGAAAATGAAGAAGCAGATTGCAGGACAAACCAAGGCCCCCGTTCGGGGAGGGCGAGAGCCTACACGTTTCCTGCATCGCGCGTCGGTGCGCTCCTCAAATCATTTTCTTTCCGACATTGGGCAACGGCAATGAATTTTCTTGACGCGATCGAAGCAGACGACTGCGCCAGTGCAGGGATTTTTGGCGCGTGCATCCTGAATGCAACGCATCTTGCGCGCTACAGCATCGAGGCGCTGTCTACTCCACTCGCAATGTACCTTTCATGTTCGGATGAAAGGTGCAGATAAACGGGTATTCGCCGGCCTTGCGTGCCTTGTACTTCCATGATGAGGCGGCCGCGATGCTCTTAGAGTCAAAGGTCCCGCGTGCCGTTGCGGTGTGCGGAAAAGGATCCTTGTTGACCCACACGACCGTGTCGCCGCGCTTCACCGTCAGCGACACAGGCGCATAGCTTGTCGCCTGCATAACGACGGTGTGGACCATGGAATATTCGGCGGCATACACATGTCCACCGATCGAGGACAGTCCGGCCGCGCAAACCACCGCCAGTGCGGGTGCGAGTGCCCGCCGGAATCCGCCGGGGGGTCTCACGACGTTGCGCATGCTCATTGCGTTCCGTCAATTCTTGGCGAGCGACGCCTGGATCATCTTCGCGTGCTCGAGGTGGCCGACGAAGGCCGGCCGGACTGCCACCAGCAAGGCCTTCAGTTCGGCGTTCTGCGCGCTAGGGATCAAGGTCTTGTCAATCGCGTCGAGGACCTGCTCGTGATAGGCGACCTCGTGATCGATGTACGCTTTGTCGAACGCCGCGGCCTTCAGCGCCTTCAGGTCCTTCAGATTGTCTTCGCCACCCTTCTTCAGGCTCTGGCTCGCCGGGTTGTCTTCCGGCGTCACCTTGAGCTTGGTGACGAGCGCGACCGCCTGCTTGTTGACGCCAGTGTGGTCGGTGATCATCTGCTTGGCGAACTCCTTGACGTCCTTTGCATGGCCCTTCGATTCGGCCAGCTTGCCGGCATCGATATCGACCTGGTTGGCGGTGACGACGATCGAAGCGATCTGCGCATCGTTGGGCGCCTGCGCTGCGGCACTGCTGGCTGCGAGGAATAACGTCACGGCCAAACAAGTTTCGAGCTTCTTCATGGTTTGAATCCTGGTGCTTGGAAAGGCTCCCCGCGAACCGGGAGGCGGGTGCGGTGCAAGAAAAGTGAAGCGGTCGTTGTGCGAGTGACAAGCACGCGGATGTGCGACACACCCGAGCATGAACTCATGCGATCGCCGGGTCTGTACGGAACCCTACGAAGGGACTGTGTGCGCGCAAGCGGTCCAAGCCCCGATGGGTTCTCCGGCGGTGACCCCTCGGCGCGATCCCGTCACGCTTGGCTTGGTAGCGGGCGAATTCAGCGCGAGCTACTGCGCGCCCTGAGCCGGCGTCGGCCACGCATCGTCCTTGCGATCCCAGTACGGTGTGCGGCCGAACCGCACCTGAAGGAAGTCGATGAAGCCGCGAACCTTCACGGGCAGTCGGAGATTGGGAAGGTG
>JBBQCA010000191.1:0-5846 GCA_038318315.1 Burkholderiales bacterium
CTTCTTGCGCTCGGCCAGCTCGCGCTGGGTGCGCGACTTGTTGAGCAGCTCGTCGATCTCGGGCACGCAATAGCCGGCATAGTTGAGCGGCTGCTTGCAGGCGTCGAAGCTGTAGATGTTGCCATCGGGATCTGCGCGTCCGCTCCACGCCAGCACATAGGCTTCGTAGTCGCCCTTGTCGGCCATGTTCAGCGAGGTCGCGAATTCGGTCGACTGGATCTTGACGTTGAAGCCGGCTTCCTTGGCCATCGCCTGAACCACCAGCGCGAGGCGCTGCGCATCCGATGTCGTGGGCGTGACCAGCGTGAAGCTCGGGTTGGGAACGCCGGCCTCCTTGAGCAGCGCCTTCGCGCGTGCGACGTCGCGCTTGGGCACCGGAAGGCTCTTCGCGTAATAGCTGTTGTTGGGGGCGACCCACTGATTGCCGACGGTGGCCTCGTTGTCCATCACCACCTGCACGATGCCGGCGCGGTCGATAGCCAACTCGAACGCCTCGCGCACCTTGGCGTCGCGACCCAGCGGGTTCTTCTGCGCGAGCTCGCTCTTGCCGAGGTTGATGGTGATGCCCTGATAACCGATCTCGGTGATGCGCGTGACCTTCAGGTTCTTGTCGCGCTTGAGGCCTTCCATGTCCGACGGCGCGACTCTTTCGATGATGTCGAGCTGTCCCGAACGCAGATTGGCGAGACGCACGGTGGCGTCCGGAATCGGCGTGTAGGTGACCTTCTCGAAATGGACGTCGGCCTTGTTCCAGTAGCCGGCATAGCGCTCGAACACGATGCGGTCCTGCGCGATGCGTTCGACGAACTTGAACGGACCCGAGCACACCGGCTTGTTGCCGAAGTTCGCGCCCTCAGCCTGCGCGGCCTTGGGCGACACCATCATGCCCGCCCGATCGGCCAGTGCCGCGAGCAACGGCGAGAACGGCGCGCTGAGGTTGAGCCTGACGGTCGCCGGATCGACCACGTCGACACTCGCCACCGGACGCAGCACACCGCTGCGATTCGATCCGGCCATGGTCTTGTGGCTCTCGATGTTGAACTTGACGGCCGCCGCGTCGAACTTCTCGCCGTCGTGGAAGGTGACGTCGGTGCGCAGCTTGATCGTCAATGCCTTGCTGTCGGCGGACCATTCATAACCGGTCGCCAGTTGCGGAACAATGGCGAGCTTGTCGTCGATGTCGAACAGCTTGTCGCACAACGCGGTGAAGACGAGGCGGCCGACGAAGGTGCGCGCGAGCGTCGGGTCGAGCACGTCGGGGTCTTCGGCCAGGCCGACGCGCAGGGTCTGGGCATGCGCGTCAATGGCGCCGAACGCGAGCAGGGCGGCGCCGAGCGCGGTGGCACAACGTTGGGCGAACTTCATCGAGCAACTCCAGGGGATTGACGAAAGAGAACGTGACATCGAGAGGGAGTCATCGTACGGTCTTCACACGACCATCGGATCGGCGACCGACTCACTGATGGCCGAACGATTCGATTGCGGCGCCACGAATGCCGATTGCAGTTGCGCGAGTCGCGTGTCGAGAACACGTGGCGCGACCGCAGCGCGCAGACCGCCCGCGGCAGCGATGTCGCGCCAGAAGTGGCAGGCCACCGCATGGCCTGCCGCGTCGTTTTCAAGCGCCGGTGTCTGCCGAGAACACAGCGGCTGCGCGTGGATGCAGCGAGTGTGGAAATGACAACCCGAAGGCGGCGCGATCGGGCTCGGCACGTCGCCCGCGAGCAGCACCCGCTGCCGCTCGAGCCCGGGCTCGGGCACCGGGATCGCCGACAGCAGCGCCTGCGTATACGGATGGCACGGCGACGCGAAGAGAGCGCGCTTGTCGGCGATCTCGACGATGCGGCCCAGGTACATCACGGCCACGCGACTCGCGATGTGCTTGACCACCGCAAGGTCGTGCGCGATAAAGATGTAGGCGAGACCCAGGCGCTGCTGCAAGTCCTGCAGCAGGTTCACGACCTGCGCCTGCACCGACACGTCGAGCGCCGACACCGCTTCGTCGCACACGATCAGCCGGGGCTCGACCGCCAGAGCGCGCGCGATGCCGATGCGCTGGCGCTGGCCGCCGGAGAACTCGTGCGGGTAGCGCTGCGCGTGCTCGGGCGCGAGGCCCACGGTGTGCAGCAGTTCGGCCACGCGCTGGCGTTGCCGACCGTCATGCAACCCGTGCAGGTCCAGCGCCTCGACCAGCGTCTGCCTCACCGTCATGCGCGGGTTCAGCGACGAGTACGGGTCCTGGAAGATGATCTGCATGGCGCGGCGTTGCGCGCGCAATGCACTGGCATCGAGAGTACCGAGGTCGGTGCCGTCGAAGCGAACTTGTCCCGCACTGGGCTCGATCAATCGCAGCACCAGGCGGCCGAGCGTCGATTTGCCGCAGCCCGATTCGCCGACGACGCCGAGCGTCTCGCCGGCCGCGAGGTCGAAGTCGACACCGTCGACCGCGCGCACGGCGCCGCGCACGCGGCCGAGCAGGCCGCGACGGATCGGGAAGTGTTTGACCAGGCCGGTGACCTGCAACAGCGGTTGTTCGGTCGCACTCACACGAGGGCCTCATGCGCGTGGCCACGCATCAGCTTCGCGGGATCGAGCGGCGCCTTCCAGCACGCCGAGCTGTGCGCATCGCCCAGATCGCGCAACGGCGGAACGGCTTCGCGACATTGCGCGTCCGCGAAGGGACAACGCTCGGCGAAACTGCAACCGGCGGGTCGCTTCAGGGGATTCGGCACCTGCCCGTCGATCGATGCGAGGCGCGTGGCATCACCGTCGAGCCGCGGCATCGAGCCGAGCAGGCCGACGGTGTAGGGATGCTGCGGTTGCGCGAACAGCTCCTTCACCGAGGCGCGCTCGACGACTCGACCCGCATACATCACGACGACCTCATCGCCGACCTCGGCCACCACGCCGAGGTCGTGGGTGATGAGGATGATCGCGGTCCCCGTCTCCTCTTGCAGCGTGCGCATCAATTCGAGGATCTGCGCCTGGATGGTCACGTCGAGTGCAGTGGTCGGCTCGTCGGCGATCAAGAGACGCGGTTCGCATGCGAGCGCCATCGCGATCATCGCCCGCTGCCGCATGCCGCCCGACAACTTGTGCGGATGCTCGTGGAAGCGTTGCTCGGGCGCGGGCATGCGAACCTTCTTCAACATCGCCATCGCCTGCCGCGTGGCTTCATCGCGATCGATCCGGCGATGCCGCAGCAGGCCTTCGACGATCTGCTCTCCGATCGTGAACACCGGGTTCAACGACGACATCGGTTCCTGGAAGATCATCGCCATGCCGTTGCCGCGCAGGTCCTGCATCTGCCGCTTCGGCAATCCGATCAGCTCGCGGCCTTCGAAGCGGATCGAGCCGCTCACGATGCGCCCCGGCGGGCTCGGCACCAGACCCATAATCGACAACGCGGTGACGCTCTTGCCGCAACCCGACTCCCCGACGATCGCCAGCGTGCGCCCGGCCTCGACCTCGAAGCTCACGCCGTCGACGGCCGGGAACTCGCCGTCGTCGGTCGCGAAGTGGGTATGCAGATCGCGCACTTCGAGAATGGCGGTCATGGCTGCGAGCGCCGGTGCAGATGCGATCGCGTCGGAGCGATCGAGAACGCTCTATCGGGCACGCGTCGGCATCAGATCGGACCGTTTTTCGTTGACGGCCTCGAGCACGAGCGGCGCAAGCCCCGAGTCGCCTTCGCGATCGATATGCGCGAACAACTGCTCGCGCATGCGCGGCTCCCAGAACTTGCGGAGATGATTGACGATGCCGTCCTTGGCTTCCGTGCGGTCGGCCATCGCGATGAAGAACTCACCGATGCGGTTGGCCATGCGCACGAGATTGTCAGCGTCCATCGTTGGTACCTGTTGATGACGAATGCGTATCGGACGTGCCCAGGCCGAGGCGTTCTGGGAATGTATAGGCGACCAGGTCGTCCTCGCGGACGAAGCCGGCCAGCGCGAGGTTACACGCCTGAGCCGTGGCGATGGCCATCGACGTGGGTGCGGAGACGGCGGCCAGCAGGCCGGCACCGGCCATCGCGCTCTTCTGGACCATCTCAAAACTCGCGCGGCTGGTCACGCAGATGAACCCGTGGCTCGCATCGACGGCAGCACGGCGCATCGCACCGATCAATTTGTCGAGCGCGTTGTGCCGACCCACGTCTTCGCGCGCGAGCCGCAAGTTGCCGGTGAGATCGCACCACGCGGCCGCGTGGGCCGCGCCGGTCCATTGCTGGATCGCCTGCTGGTCGCGCAATTCCCGCTGCGCTCTGGCGATCGATGCGCGTCGAACCGATACGACCGGGGCCATCGGCAAGGGTTGATGCACCTGCGTCAGGCTTTCGGCGCCGCACAGTCCGCAACCGGTGCGACCGGCCAGCGTGCGGCGCCTCGATTTCAGGCGCATCTCGCACGCGGCGGCGACTTCCATCTGCACTTCGATGCCGCCCTCGACCGACACGATATCGACGCCGTACAACTCGCCCGGATTCGAGAGCAGTCCTTCACTGAGGCCGAAGCCGAGCGCGAAGTCTTCGAGGTGGGTCGGCGTGGCCAGCATCACGGCATGCGAGATGCCGTTGAACACCAGCGCGACCGGCACTTCCTCGACCACCCAGTCGGCCACCTGCGCGACGAGGCCTCGCCGCGAGCCCACCACCGACGCGGCGACGACACCGGCCGGTCGCATGGAAGCGTCGCGGGGTTTCATCGCATCGATCTCAAGCCTCGAACCTCACGGCGCCATCACTTCGCCATCACCTCGAACGGCGTCTGCGCCTGCGCGAGCAGGTCGAGCTGCTCGCGATTGAACGCGGCATAGTCCTTCTGCCAGGTCGACGGCTGCGCCACCGGCATCACCTGCACCGCGGTCACCTTGTACTCGGGGCAATTGGTGGCCCAGTCGGAACTGTCGGTGGTGATCACGTTCGCGCCGGATTCGGGGAAGTGGAAAGTGGTGTAGACCACGCCCGGATTCACGCGCTCGGTCACGGTCGCGCGCAACACGGTCTGGCCCGCGCGGCTCTCGATGCCGACCCAGTCGCCTTCGTGCACGCCGCGATCCTCGGCATCGTGCGGATGGATCTCCAGGCGGTCCTCGTCGTGCCACAGGTTGTTGGGCGTGCGCCGCGTCTGCGCGCCCACGTTGTACTGCGAGAGGATGCGACCGGTGGTGAGCAGCAACGGGAACTTGCGCGTGATCTTCTCTTCGCTCGCGACGTATTGCGTGTTGATGAAGCGACCCTTGCCGCGCATGAAATGGCCGACGTGCATGATCGTCGTGCCGGCCTCTTCGGTGTCGTCGTTGCACGGCCATTGCACGCTGCCCAGCCGATCGATCTTCTCGTAGGTCACGCCGGCGAACGACGGGGTGAGCGCAGCGATCTCCTGCATGATCTCTTCGGGATGCGCGTAATGCATCGGATAGCCGAGCGCGTTCGACAGCGCGACCGTCACCTCCCAGTCGGCCAGCCCCGCCTTCGCGGGCATCACCTTGCGCACGCGCGAGATGCGGCGCTCGGCATTCGTGAACGTGCCGTCGCGCTCGAGAAACGACGAGCCCGGCAGGAAGACGTGCGCGTACTTCGCGGTCTCGTTCAGAAAGATGTCCTGCACGACGATGCATTCCATCGCGCTCAATGCGTTGGCGACGTGCTGCGTGTCCGGGTCGGACTGCACGATGTCCTCGCCCTGGCAGTAGAGGCCCTTGAAGCTGCCGTCGGCGGCCGCGTCGAACATGTTGGGAATGCGCAGGCCGGGTTCGGCTTCGAGCGTCACGCCCCACGCGGCTTCGAACTGGCTGCGCACGTTGGTGTCCGTGATGTGGCGATAGCAGGGCAACTCGTGCGGGAA
>JBBQCA010000192.1:0-5832 GCA_038318315.1 Burkholderiales bacterium
GCAAAACCCGTTGATGATCATCGAGACAGCGGCCTCGGCGTCGATGCCACGCTGGGCGAAATAGAACAATTGGTCTTCGCCGATCTTCGACGTCGAAGCCTCGTGTTCGATCTGCGCGCTGGGGTTGCGCACCTGGATGTACGGGTAGGTGTTGGCGCTGCACTGCTCGCCGATCAGCATCGAATCGCATTGCGAATAGTTGCGCGCGCCGCTTGCCGTCGGCAGGATCTTCACCAGACCGCGATAGCTGTTGCTCGATTGGCCCGCCGAGATCCCTTTGCTGACGATCGTGCTGCGGGTGTTCTTGCCGATATGGATCATCTTCGTTCCGGTATCAGCTTGCTGGTGGTGGTTGGTGACCGCGACCGAATAGAACTCGCCGACCGAGTTGTCGCCGACCAGCACGCACGATGGGTACTTCCACGTGATCGCCGAGCCGGTCTCGACCTGGGTCCAGGAGATGCGTGAATCGACACCCCGACACAGGCCCCGCTTGGTGACGAAGTTGTAAATGCCGCCCACACCGTTCTCGTCGCCTGCGTACCAGTTCTGAACCGTCGAATACTTGATGTCGGCGTTATCGAGTGCCACCAGTTCTACGACCGCGGCGTGCAACTGGTTGGTATCGAACTTCGGCGCGGTGCAGCCTTCGAGGTACGACACCGACGCGCCTTCTTCGGCGACGATCAAGGTTCGCTCGAACTGCCCCGTCTGCTCGGTGTTGATGCGAAAGTAGGTCGACAGCTCCATCGGGCACTTGATGCCCTTCGGAATGAAGCAGAACGAGCCGTCGGTGAAGACCGCCGAATTCAGCGCCGCGTAGTAATTGTCGCCGCTCGGCACTACCGTGCCGAGATACTTTCTGACCAGTTCCGAGTGCTCTTGCACCGCCTCCGAGATCGAGCCGAAGATGATGCCGACCTCGGCAAGCTTCGCCTTGTAGGTGGTCGCCACCGAAACGCTGTCGAAGATCACATCGACCGCAACGTTGGCGAGCGTCGCGCGTTCGTGCATCGGCACGCCGAGCTTCTCGAACGTGCGCAGCAGTTCCGGGTCGACCTCGTCCATGCTGGCGAGTTTCGGCTTCGGGCGCGGCGCCGAGTAGTAGCTGATCGCTTGGAAATCAATCTTCGGATACTTGACGTTGGCCCACGCAGGCTCGGTCATCGTCAGCCAGTGGCGGAACGCCTTCAGGCGAAATTCGAGCAGCCACTCGGGTTCGTTCTTCTTTGTCGAAATCAGCCGGATGGTGTCTTCATTGAGGCCTTTGGCTGCGACATCCGACTCGATATCCGTGACGAAACCATGCCGATAGGGCCGGTTGACGAGGTTTTGTAGCTGGGCACTCATATGCGTATTCCTTACTTGGTACCGGCCGTAGCACCCGCCTTCAGGTTGAAGCTTTCGCCACAGCCGCAGGTGCTGTCGACATTCGGATTTTCGAACTGGAAGCTCTGTTTGAGGCCTTCCGTGATGAAATCCAAGCAGGCACCGTCGATCACGCAGAGGCTTTTTTGTTCGACCACCAGTTTGGCGTCGTGACCTTCGAACAGTTGGTCTCCGACCCGCACCTCGTCCGCTATCTCATACGTGTAAGCAAGCCCGGAACAACCCACGTTTTTGAGGCCGACCCTCAACGCCAGCCCCTTGCCGCGTTTGGTAATTTGGGTGCGAATTTGTTTCGAGGCGGCTTTGGTCAGAGTAATGGTCATGGTGCGAGTCCTCTTCAAAGGTTGGAAGCGACATCGCGAAGACCCCTATAAACAGACAGGTGGGGCCTGGAATCGTTTCGACAAACTTTTTCGTACCGAATTTCGCGACAAGATGGAAACCACTCGAGCCGGTTGATGGTCTGTAATGCGCGCGGCCTACCACAGCGATTCAACCGATGAGTGCTTATCTCCCGTTTGCTCCTGAACTGCGTGTGAGTCAGTGGCTCAACACCGATCGCACGCCGCCATTGGCCGGCTTGCGCGGCCAGGTGGTCGTGCCCTATTTCTGGCCAAACGGCACGATGCCGAAGTCGGCTGAATTCGAAGCGCTCGTCGCCGACCGCTCGCTCACTACCGGCTGCGGGTCGACGGGCTGGTCGAGCGACCGCAGACGTTCTCGGTGGCCGATCTGAAAGCGATGCCCAAGCAAGAGCAGATCACAGAACATTTCTGCATCCAGGGCTGGTCGGGCGTGGCCCAAATGGGGCGGCGTGCCGATGCGCCACATCCTCGATCTCGTGCAGCCAACTAAGGATGCGCGCTACGCGGTGTTCTATTCATTGGCCGATGGCGACGATGGCGGCCGTTACTACGACGTGCACAAACTCGCCAACATGCGCCACGGGCTGACGATCCTCGCCTACGAGATGAACGGCGCGCCGATCAGCGTACTGCACGGCGCGCCACTGCGGCTGCGCTGCGAGAACGAACTCGGCTTCAAGATGGTCAAATGGATCGCGGCGATCGAGTTCGTGCACGACTTCGCGGACCTCGGCGCCGGCGAAGGCGGCTATAACGAAGACCATGAATTCTTCGGGTACGGCATGCCGATCTGACCGAAAGCACCCATCCATGAAGTCCGGAAGAAACCGCCCCGATCTCGAAGACGACGTTCCTGCCGACATCGACCACACCGATGCGCTGCTCGATGAAGGTCTGCGCGAGACGTTTCCGGCGAGCGACCCGACTGCGATCAGCTCCAAACGCCAGCGTCGTGCAGAGGCCGGCGGCACGATTGCCGGCACCGGCCCGACGGTCGCCCCTTCACACGTCGATCCGACGTCGCGATCAACGCGGCGAGTGTCGCCGCGCCGGCCGAGGGCACATTGACCGAGCCGACGATCTACGACGTTGAGGGCGCGCGCGTTGAGCAATTACTGCCGGCAGCACGCGCGCGGCTTGTCACGATCACCGACGACGCGCCGCTGATCGAAGCCGCCAGGCTGCTGAGCGCCGGCACCGATCTGGTTGTGGTCTGTGGTCCGGGTGGCGCGGTTGCGGGCGTCATCACCAAGACCGATGTCGTCCGTCAGCTCAGCGAATGTGAGGGTGGCGCGTGTCTGACCGCGACCGCGCTGGTGATGACGCGCAAGACAGTGCGATGCGGTCCGCACGACTCGCTACGCGAGGTCTGGTTGACAATGAAGGCGCGGGGCTTGAAGAACGTGCCGATCACCGAGGCCGATGGCCGGCCGGTCGGTGTCCTCAATGCCCGCGACGCGCTCGGCGCGCTGCTGCAAGGCGTCGAGGACGAAGAGTCGTTGCTGCGCGACTACGTGATGGGCGTGGGCTACCGTTGAGGCGTGTGCTCGCGGCGAAACCGCGGCTCCGCTTCGCGTCATCGCTAGACTCCGGTAGCGGAATTATTCGAAGGCCGACATGCCGGAAACGACGCGCCCAACCGTTCTCATTACCGGCAGCAGCGGGTTCCTCGGTCAGGCGATCGCACACGGCTTGGTGACCCGTTACCGTGTCACCGGTCTGGACGTCAAAGCGCCGAAAGAGCCGATCGAGGACCTCGATTGTTTCGAGATCGATCTGACATCCGACCAGAGTATCGCTAACGCGCTGGCCGAGGTCCGGCGCGTGGCGGGCGACAAGATCGCGTCGGTCATCCATCTCGCCGCTTACTACGACACGACCGGCGAAGACAACCGAAAGTACGACCAGGTCACCGTCCAGGGCACACGCCGGCTTCTCGACCAACTGAAGGCATTCGAGACCGAACAATTCGTTTTCTCCAGCACGATGCTGGTCCATGCTCCGAGCCCCGAGAAGGGCGTGAAGATCAATGAAGACTCGCCGCTCGACCCGTCCTGGGCCTACCCCAGGTCGAAGGTTGAAACCGAGGCGCTGATCCACGAACGACGCGGCGCCATCAAGACGGTGATCTTGCGTTTCGCCGGAGTGTATGACGAGGATTGTCGGGCGGCCTTCGTCGCCCAGCAGATCGCCCGCATCTATGAGCGGCTGCCCACCGCCTATCTCTTCACCGGCGACATCACCCACGGCCAGCCCTATCTGCACCGCGACGATCTGGTCGACGCAGTCGTGCGAATGGTGGACCGCCGCGCCGCGCTGCCGGACGAGACGGTACTGCTGATCGGCGAGGAGGAGACGCCGTCTTATCAGCAGATGCAGCTGCACATCGGCGAACTGGTCCACGGCGAGCGCTGGCGCACGCTGACCCTGCCCAAAGGCGTCACCAAGCTGGGCAGTTGGGTCCAGAACGAGGTGCTCGACGAAGAGACGGATATCCAACCGTGGATGATCGAGAACTCCGACGACCATTACGAGCTCGACATCTCCCGCGCCCGGAAGCTCCTCGGCTGGAGCCCGCATCACAGCTTGATCAAAACGTTGCCCGAAATGATCCGGCGCCTGAAGGCCGATCCGACGGACTGGTACAAGAAGAACAAACTGGATCCGTACACGGTCGCGGCCTCCCGACCCGAGTTGGATCAGGCGCAAGAACGACTCCGCGGGCCGCTCGAGCGCAGCATCGCGGAGGTCGATGTCGGGATCGATCGGCATCGGGCGCGCACGCTTTGGGCGCCGCTGCTCGCGGCCGCTTTCGGCCTCTGGTTGATCGCTTCGCCCTTTTTCTGCGGACTGTTCGACTCACCGCTCGGCGCTCCAGTCCCGCCGGCCCTGGGTCACGCGATCGCGGCACCGGAGGTCAGGAACGCGTGGCTGGGCATCAGCGAGATTGCCTCCGGCTTGCTGATCGTCGTCGTCGCCCTTGCCGGCATGCGCCGCCAATGGATGCAGTGGATCACCGCGACGATCGAAAAACGGATCCCACAGCGCTTCGATATGGCCCAACTGGTAGGCGGCAAGATAGCGCGACACGAACAGGCCGACGAAGGCCAGCGCGATGATCGGCAAGCGCTGCGTGAACGATGAAGGCGAGTAGTTCCAGCCCAAGGGGCGGTCGTCGTCCGCCGCAAGCGCACGCCGACTGATTCCCGGCGTCGGCGGGACGATCCGGGCGGGGCGCCGGTCGGCAATGGCAGCGAAGCCGTGGTGACGTCGTGGTTGTCGAAGCGCTTCCCGGTTGCGGATGCGGGGTTCGGTGCCTTTACTTATGCGCTCGACATCCTGGCCGGCACCATCGGCGACCGCCGCCGCTGGCGGACTATGCCGTGGGTGGTGCTGCTGTTCGGCCTCTTGATCATCCCGCTCGGCGTGATGAGCGTCACCTTCATCATCATCCAGCCGCCGCTGCTCGGCGCGTTCTGCACGCTGTGTATCTTGCAGGCGGCCGTGACCGTGATCCTCATACCCTACTCGCTCGACGAGTTGCTCGCGACTTGCCAGTACCTCTCTCGTTCGACGCGTGCCGGCGAGCCGTTCTGGCGCACTCTCTGGCGCGGCGGCCCGGCACTGTCGGAGAACCAGACGCCGGCACCCGATCTCGACCGCCCAGCCGCGGCCGTGCTGCGCGAGTTCTTCACCGGCGGCGTGAACTTTCCCTGGACGCTCGTCGCCAGCACGGCCCTCGGCATCTGGCTGATGTGCACGCGGCTGTTCCTGGAGACCGAGCCGCCGCTCTATTTCAGCGACCACATCTCGGGCAGTCTGGTGATCTTGATTGCCGTCACCGCGATGGCCGAGATCGCCCGACCGGTACGGTTCGTCAACGTGGCGCTGGGCGGCTGGGTCATGGTCTCGCCGTTCGTGTTGCAAGGCTCGACGCCGGCCGCGACGATCGGCGACGTGGTCGTGGGCCTCGCGTTGATCGGCCTCAGCCTGCCGCGCGGCAAGCGTAGCGACGAACACTACGGCGGCTGGGACCGGCTGATCGTTTGAGCACGATCTGATCAACGTGCGATGCCGA
>JBBQCA010000193.1:0-5826 GCA_038318315.1 Burkholderiales bacterium
GTGGATCGTGCGCAACTCGCCGGTGCCGATCGGCACGGTGCCGATCTATCAGGCGCTCGAGAAGGTCGATGGCAAGGCCGAAGACCTGACCTGGGAGATCTTCAGGGACACGCTGATCGAGCAGGCCGAGCAGGGCGTCGACTATTTCACGATCCACGCCGGCGTGCTGCTGCGCTACATCCCGATGACGGCTGCGCGCATGACCGGCATCGTGTCGCGCGGCGGCTCGATCATGGCCAAGTGGTGCCTGTCGCATCACCAGGAGTCGTTCCTCTACACGCACTTCGAGGACATCTGCGAAATCATGAAGGCCTACGACGTAAGCTTTTCGTTGGGCGACGGCCTGCGCCCGGGCTCGATCTACGACGCCAACGACGAGGCGCAACTCTCCGAACTGAAGACGCTCGGTGAACTCACGCAGGTCGCGTGGAAGCACGATGTGCAGACCATGATCGAAGGTCCGGGCCATGTGCCTATGCACCTGATCAAGGAGAACATGGACCTGCAACTCGACCAATGCAGCGAGGCGCCGTTCTATACCCTGGGGCCGCTGACGACCGACATCGCGCCGGGCTACGACCACATCACCTCAGGCATAGGCGCGGCGATGATCGGATGGTTCGGCACGGCGATGCTCTGCTACGTCACGCCGAAGGAACACCTCGGCCTGCCGAACAAGGACGACGTGAAGGACGGCATCATCACGTACAAGCTCGCCGCACACGCGGCCGATCTCGCGAAGGGACATCCGGGCGCGCAGATCCGCGACAACGCGCTCTCGAAGGCGCGCTTCGAATTCCGCTGGGACGATCAGTTCAACCTCGGCCTCGATCCGGACAAAGCGCGGGAATTCCACGACGAAACGCTCCCCAAGGAAGCGATGAAGACCGCACACTTCTGCTCCATGTGCGGTCCGCATTTCTGCTCGATGAAGATCACGCAGGAAGTACGCGACTACGCGGCCAAGCAGGGAATCGACGAACAAGCCGCGTTGCGTGTCGGCATGCAGGAGAAGACGATCGAATTCATACGCGGGGGTTCGAAGATCAGCCAGGACGCGTGATTGGAATACATGGAGCGGCGATGAGAAAGAGCATCAGGGCCAGTGCGATCGACCTGTGGCGCGGTACCCGAGGCACTCTGGTTTTTCTAGGTCTCATGCTGGTGTTTCGATCGGCCTTCGCAGACTGGGTCGAAGTGCCCAGCGGCTCGATGAATCCGACCGTGATCGATGGCGACCGTGTGTTGATCGACAAGCGAGCATACGGCGTGCGCATTCCCTTCACGACCAAGCGCGTGATCGGCGTCGGCGCTCCGCAACGCGGTGACGTGGTCGTGCTCGAGTCGCCCG
Source organism: Burkholderiales bacterium (assembly GCA_038318315.1). Taxonomy (GTDB): domain Bacteria; phylum Pseudomonadota; class Gammaproteobacteria; order Burkholderiales; family Burkholderiaceae_D; genus CAHJXF01. The sequence continues at coordinate 1,352 of JBBQCA010000193.1, forward strand.
AGAACGGCATCACGTTGTTGAAGCGCGTGATCGCCGTGCCCGGTGACACAGTGGCGATGCAGAACGAAGGCCTGATCATCAACGGCATCGCGGCCCGCTATGAAGTACTTCCGGCCGAAACCGGCATGGCGTTGCTGTCGGGCGTGCGGGCCCTGAATCCGGTCTATGTGCAGGAAGAACTGCCGGGCGTGTCGCACGCCACGATGCGCCTGCCGCAACTCGAGGCGCGCAGAAATTTTTCCGCGATCGCGATTCCCGCCGGTCACTATCTCGTGATGGGCGACAACCGCGACAACAGCCACGACTCGCGATACTTCGGTCTCGTGCGACGCGAGGCGATTTTCGGCCGGGCCGTGCGCGTCGTTGTTTCGCTCGATCCAGAGAACCACTACCTGCCGCGCCGGGGACGGTGGCTAACGCCTGCGCTCTGAGCTAAATTTTTTCGACGAGGGAATAAAAATCGTACGAAAGCGTACCTGAATTTCGGCTAGAGGATTGATTTGTCGAAGGTTTTTACATTTCGTCCGATCGCGGGCCGGCGCATTTTTGTTAAGCGCTTGTAATCGCAAATCGTTTCAAAGATGGCACGCAACGTGCTTATGGCGATGGCCTCTCGTAGATCGAGAGCCACGCACGTAACGAGGAGCGACGATGAGCCCACTTCAACGCGTTTTACTGGCCCCGGCTGTTCTTGCCGCGTCCCTGGTGTTCTGCGATCCGTCGTCGGCATCGCCATATTTTCAGACCAATCTCGTCTCCGACATTCCCGGGCTGGCCCAATTGACCGACCCGGGCCTGCACAACCCATGGGGCATGTCGTTCTCGGCAACCAGCCCGTTCTGGATATCGGACCAGGGAACCAACACCTCCACGTTGTATCGCGTCGTCAACGGTGTCGTGACGAAAGTCCCTCTTGTCGTTTCGATTCCCCCCACGGCCGGCGGACCGCAGGGACCGACCGGTCAGGTGAACAACAACACGACCGCGTTCCTCGTCAATGGCGCACCGGCCAACTTCATCTTCGCGAACCTGAACGGGACGATCTCGGCCTGGAACGGAACCGCGGGGACGACTGCTCAGATCAAGGTCCCCGCCTCGGGTGCCGTTTACACGGGCCTGGCCATCGGGACCGGCGCGCCGGGCCCTCTGCTGTACGCGGCGAACGCGGTCACGGGAAGCATCGATGTCTTCGATGGTTCTTTCGCCAAGGTCACCGTGGCGGGCGCTTTCGCCAAGCCCGCCGGGGTTCCGGCCGGACTGGCCCCGTTCAACGTGCAGAACATCGGAGGACGCATCTATGTGACGTACGCGCTGCCCGGCCGGGCAGCGCAGATCGCCGCGGCGGAAGGTCAGGGAGCGGTCGCCATCTTCGATACGAATGGCACGCTGATCCAAACGCTGGTCACCGGTAGCAAGCTCGCCTCGCCCTGGGGCATTGCGCTCGCTCCGTCGTCCGGATTCGGCGGATTCAGCGGAGACCTCTTGATCGGCAACTTCAGTTTTGCCGTGAGCGAGATCAATGCCTTCGATCCGATCACCGGCGCGTATCTCGGAACGATTTCCGACCAGGGCGGCCATGCGCTGATCAACTCGGGACTGTGGGGTCTTGCATTCGGCAACGGTGTGACCGGCGATGCGCATACGCTCTACTTCACGGCGGGAATCAACGGCGAGGCCGACGGCCTGTTCGCTTCGATCACGGCGATTCCCGAACCCGGAACCCTGGGCTTGCTCGCGCTCGGTCTGGCCGCGTTGTCCCTGCGTCGCAGGCGTCGTTCAGGCGCCTGAGCACGCAACCGGCACGTAAGCATCGTCATGGCGATGCGGTCGCGCCGCGAACACCCAAGTCGGGCTTCGGCAAGTTGGTCGCACTGTCGAATACCAACCTCGGCATCGGCACGATCGGCGCGGTCGTGATCGGCATTGCGGGGTGGACTTACACCAAGGTGACGACACGATTCACCGCAGCGATCGCGAGGTCGCGACGCACGCGATCAACGATGAACTGGGTCAAAGCCTCGCAACCGAAGCGGGGCAATGTCTCGGGGCGACTCTCAAGGACACATCGGGCGCCGATACGCCGGGGGCGCGCGAGACTCGAGCCGCTGCGCAAGCCGTCGCCATCGCGCTCCCAGCGATCCCCGGCGGTGAGGCCAAGGGCGACGGCTTGGCAGCCGATGCTTCGCCGCCGCTGTCGGCCGCCCAACTCGTCCTCGCGCGTGCGTTACCAAAACGCATTCATATCCATATCGCCGACGTGTCGCACGAGCCGATCGCCAGCGCGCTGCGCGCGAGCTACGAGAAGCAGGGCTGGATCGTGCCGCTGACCGAGACGGTCGGAAAGAACGCGCCGAATGGATTGCAGTGCGCTACTTCAACGACGGCGACAGCGAGGCCGCGGCACATACGCTGGAGTTGATCGATTTGATTCCCGAGGCGAAGGCCTTGCCGCACGCGAGTCCACCGATCAAGCGCAGCGACCTGAAGGCGCCGCCCGGACAGATCGGTGTCTGGTTGCCGAGCGCGCGTTGAACAGCTTGGGCGCTCGTCTTGAACGAACAATGGGCTGCTCGCGAGCGGCCCGAGCTTTTCCCTGCGTGCGCGCTCAGTTCAGCAGAAATTTTTGCATGAACAGGATCTGCGAATAGAACTGAAAGTCCGCGTTGGGTTTGCGCGCGAAGCCGTGACCTTCGTTGTCGGCCAGCAGATACCAGACCGGGATGTTGTTGCCACGCGCCTTCGCAACGATCTGCTCGGCCTCCTGATACGGCACGCGCGGGTCGTTGCGGCCCTGCACGACGAACAGTGGCTTCTTGATGTTCGAGGCTTTCGACAATGGCGAGATCTTCTCGAAGAACGCGCGCATCGTGGGATCGCGCTCGTCGCCGTATTCGACGCGACGCAGATCGCGGCGATAGGTCTCGGTGCGTTGCAGAAAGCTCGTGAAGTTCGAGATGCCGACCACGTCGATCGACGCCGCGATGCGATCCGAATAGGTGGTGGCGACCGCGAGGCTCATGTAGCCGCCATAGCTGCCCCCGGTGACCATGATGCGACTCGCGTCGAGATCGGACTGGGTCGCGACCCAGTCGAGCAGCGCGCCGATGTCCTTGACCGAGTCCTCGCGCTTCATGCCGTTGTCGAGCGCGATGAAGGTCTTGCCGTAGCCGGAAGAGCCGCGCACGTTGGGCTGGATGAACGCGATGCCCAACTCGTTGATGAAGTAGTTGTTGCGCGCCAGAAAGCCGATCGTCGCCTGACCTTCGGGGCCGCCGTGAATGTTGATCAGCACCGGACGCTTGCCGGTGAAGCGCGCCGGCGGACGATTGATCAGGCCGCTGATCTCGAGACCGTCGAAGCTCTTCCACTTGACGATCTCGGCTTCGCGAAACGGCGCCGTGTCGATGCCGGCCACCTTGGCTTCGGTCCACTTCTCGATCTTGCCGCCCTTGCCCGCGCTCAGATCGAGCGAGTAGACGTCTCCCGGGCTCTGCGCCGAGTTGATCGTGAAGGCGATCTCGTCCTTGTTGTCGGCCTTGGCGAATCGCACGCGCGCGATGCTTCCCGAGCGCGCCGCCGACGGCAGGTCCGGCAGCGCGACTTCCTTTCCGCTCACGATGTCGAAGACGTGCAGCTCGCGACGGCCCGCGACATTGACCACTGCGGCTGCGAGTTCGCGACGCAAGTGCGCGCTCGGGTCGGCATTGTCTTTCGCGTCGTCTTCCGCGTCGTCTTCACTACGCATCACGATTGCATCGACGTCCCACGGGATGTCGCGCGACAGCACGCGACGTTTGCCGCTGGTCAGGTCCATCACCATCAGTTGACTGAATTCGCCATCCTCGTCGCTGGTGTAGACGAGATGCCTGCCATCGCGCGTCAGGTGGATGTTGCGGTACGCGATCTGACGCGGCCGATCGTTCGCATGCGCGCGCTTCGAACGCGCGGCCGGCAGCAGCTGCGTCTTCGTGCCGCTCGCGACATCGATCTTCCAGATCACGCTCTCGTTGGCCGAGCGGTACTCCTGTCCGTACAGCGCGCGATCGCCGCGGGCCCAGCGGAAATCCGCCCAGCCGCCACCCGGCAGACTGACGACCTTGCGCTTGGCTTCGGGCTTCAAGGGATCGAGAACGTAGAGGTCCGTGGTCACGCTGGTGCGCGCGCCGTTCGGGCCCGCGGTCTTGTCGAGCTGAGTCGATCCCATCAGCAGCGCGGTGCCTGCGTGATTCCACGAACCGATCTCGTGCTTTTCCGAAGGGTCGGTCAGCAGCGTGGTGTGCTTGGTCGCGAGGTCGAGGCGATAGAGCTGCGAGGCTTCGTTGCCGCCGGTGTCGCGCGAATAGACGAGGTAGTCGCCGTGCCTGGGTTCGAAGGTCGCGCGCGAAACCGGATCGGGAAACTCGGTGAGCGGGAGGAGCGTGCCCATCGGCTGGTCGAGCAGATGCAATTGGGTGGTTGCACCGCGCCGATACGCG
>JBBQCA010000194.1:0-5787 GCA_038318315.1 Burkholderiales bacterium
TCCTGAACCGGTAGGTCCAGGGGGTCGCAGTCAACGGTACTTCAGGTTCATCCAACGAGGGATGATCGCAACAGCACCGTGATATTCCACAACCGAAGCAACACAAGTTGGTTCAAGGAATGTCAGGCCAAAAGCGAACACGGCAGGGAAAACTGATTCGATCAACTTACCGTTCAGAACAACGCTTCCTGGTTGGCGAGCGCGGTATCGAGCAGCGCGTTGATCGATTGCATTCTACGCGCTATTTCTTGGTCGGCAACCGCGCCTGTTTGCGCATCGGCCGCATCGATTCGCGAAGGCTCGATACGTGATGAGTGATCGGTATCACGCGCGGTATCACGCGCGGCATCGTGCGGCGATTGCGACAACAGCGCGCTCGCGATATTGAGGGCCGCGAAGACCGCGATGCGTTCGCTGCTCGCGATTTTTCCCTGGTCGCGAATCGCCTTCATCTGCGCGTCGACATGTTCGACGGCCGCGAGCAGCGTGGCTTTTTCGGAAGGCGCGCACGACAGCCGATAGTCGCGATCGAGAATGCGCACGGTGAGTTGTTCCATCGCGATGGGTTCGTCCGTTCGTGCCTAGCTGTCCGACGGAAGCCGTTCGATCAACGCCTCGACGCGCGCGCGCGCCGTATCGAGCCGCTCACGCAAGACTTTGTTGTCCGCGGCGCTCTTGTCGAGCGCGTTGCGCAGCGACTGGTTCTCTTCACGCAGCGCGTGAACGACGTGAACCAGCGCCGAGACGCGGTCGGCGATGTGGTCGAGTTCGCGATCGAGTCCGAGCATGCGTGATGCTAGGAGGGTTGTTCGTGCAGCGTCAAGGCGAAGTGGCTGCGCATCACTTCGTTGCAACAGTCGACGACGCGCACGCGACAGGGTTGGACGCGAAGTTTGACCGCGGCCCGCGCGATCCCTAGACTTCTTGCCGCTTGGTGCTCGCTCTGGTTTCTTTTCTGCGAGTCAAACGGGAAACAGGGTCGTTCCGATTTTCGAAGAATCGAACGCAACCTGTGCTGCCCCCGCAACGGTCAGCAGGCGCATCGCCTCGATTTCATTTCACGGCGATGCAGTCGCGTCGAATGCCACTGTGCCTCGTGCATGGGAAGGCCGATGCGATCGTCCTGCCAGCCCGGATACCGGCCAGGCATTCGTCGGGAATGTCGCGGTGGGCGGCGCTCCGGCTCGTCTCCCATTTCGGCAGGCTCGCCGGTCGCATCATTGCGCGCATCAGGCGCCGCACGTCAGCGACGTTCCCTTGGTTGCCATCACTCCGCGGGGATGCGGGGATAGGGAGCGTCTCATGGGTCAGCGTCACATTCTTCCGCTCGTCTGCGGATTCAGTCTTTTCATTTTCTCCACACACGCCTCGGCGCAAGCCGGGTCCCAGTCGGCGGACGCATCGCCGCCGGCCACGAGGCTGGACCCGGTCGTGGTCACCGCTTCGCGCACCGCGCAGCGCCTGAGCGACGCGTTGCCGGCGACCACCGTCATCACGCGCGCCGACATCGACGACAGCCACGCGCCCGATCTCGCGACGCTGCTGCGCGGGCAGGTCGGCATCGATGTCGCGCAGTCGGGGGGGACGGGTTCGCAGACCTCGTTGTTCCTGCGCGGCGCGAATTCGAACCAAGTGCTGGTGCTGATCGACGGCCTGCGCGTCAATGCGGTGGGCAGCGGCGCGGCGTCGATCGCGCATCTGATGATCGATCAGGTCGATCACGTCGAGATCGTGCGCGGCAACGTCTCGAGCCTCTACGGGTCCGAAGCGATCGGGGGCGTGATCCAGATCTTCACGCGCGGCGGTGCGAACACCGGCAACAGCTCGAATGATCGCCCGCGCATCGGCGTGAATGCAGAGTGGGGCGGCGACCGCGCCCGCGCGGCATCGTTCGACGCGACGCAGGCATTCGGAGCGGACGGTGTGCGCACCCGCGTCGGCCTCGCCGCCTCGTATCGATCGACCAAGGGCTTCTCGGCGATCGATGCCGATCGCGCGTCCGCAGCCAACCCCGACGACGACGGTTATCGCAATGCGTCGGTGTCGGCCCGCGTCGCGCAGCAGTTCGGGCCGCACGAAATCGGCGCCCGCTATTTCGAAACGCACGGGCATCTCGAATTCGACGATCCGACCGACTACAGTTTTTTCGGACCGCCCTACAACGGGCGCATACAGACGCACAACGAACGCACCCGCCTGACGGATGCGGCGCTCTACGGCAAGTTCAAGCCGACGGCGGTCTGGACGCTCGATCTGCAGGCCGGACAAGCGCGCGACGTGAACGTCAACACCTCCTCGTATCCCGCGTCGTTCGTCGTAGGCACGGCGACGAGCACGGATCGGCAATATCGCATCGGCAACAGCTTTGCCTTCGCCGAGCACACTGCAACGCTTGCCTACGAGCATCTCGATCAGAGCGGATTCTCGACGTCGTATGGCAACAGTATCGACAACGCGGGCGCCGCGTTCTCCCGCAAGGTCGACAGCGTGATGGCGGGCTATATCGGCCCGTTGTTGTTTGCTTCAGCCGTGAACGAATTTCAATTGAACGCGCGGCATGATCGTTATTCGGACTTCGGCGACGCGACCACCGGGCTTGCCGCCTATGGGTTGAAGTTCGCACCCGGATGGAAGGCGATCGTGCAAGCCTCGACCGCTTTCAAGGCACCGAGCTTCAACGAACTCTACTTTCCGTTCTTCGGCAATCCGGCGTTGAAGCCCGAACGTGCGCGCAGCGTCGAAGCCGCCCTTCAATACGCGCGGGACGCGAGTTTCGTGCGGGCCTCGCTGTTTCGCACCAGCACGCGAGACCTGATCGTGTTCGATCCCTTGCTGCTCCTGGCCAACAACATCGACCGTGCGCGCGTGAACGGCCTGGAACTGAGCGGGCGGACGAGCTTCGACGGCTGGACCCTGAGCGCGAGTCTCACGCTGCAGCGGCCGATCGACGAAGCAACCGGCCAGCGCCTGCTGCGTCGGGCCAATCGCAATCTCGGTCTCGCCGTCGCCAAGAGCTTCGGGCGCTGGCGCGTCACCGCCGATGCACAAGCCGCGGGGATGCGTTTCGATTCGGACATCAACAGTTTCGCGCGCACCGAACTCGCAGGTTATGGCGTCGCGAATTTCGGCGTGCGTTATGAGGTCGTTCGCGGAACGACGGTGGGTCTATCGATCACCAATGCATTCGACAAACGCTACGCCCTCGTCGACGGCTACCACACCGCGGGACGCGTGATGACGATTTCGTTGGGCGCGCGCTATTGAATCGCGTCACTGAGCATCGCTCGAATCAGGGCTTGGGCCACAAGACCATCTGCGTGCAGCGAAACAGCGCGATGGTCTTGTCCGCCGCGTCGCGAACGACAGCGTCCCAGACTTGCGTGGTGCGGCCGCCATGCACGAGCGATGCCTCGACGACGAGACGCCCGCTCCTGGCAGTGCCGAGAAAATTGGCTTTCAATTCGATCGTCGTGAAGCCGCTCGCGCCTTCGGGCAGATGCGCCATGCAGCCGTAGCCGGCGGTGCTGTCGGCCAGCGCAATCACGCTTGCCGCATGCAGAAATCCATTGGGCGCCATGTGATCGCCGCGTACCTCCATCGACGCCGAGATGGTGCCTTCGGCGATCGCATCGACTTCGATGCCCAACAGCGCGGGCAAGGTGCCGGCCTGCCGTTGCGTGAAGCTTTCGGGTTGGAAGCCGGGTCTGATCACGATGACTCGTCAGGAGGGAGGTGGAATAAGTCTTGCGTAAATTTACCGCAGGGAGTATAAAGGTTCGGCAAAATTTTCAAGTCGAGTTTGTTGGTCGTTCGTCAACGCGGTGCTGAATTTTCCCGTGGTTCGTCGGTTGTCCATTTTCTTCCCCTTGATAGTTCTGCACTCCCCGTGTGTTCCTTTGGAACGCGCACTTTATATTTCGCAAGGAAAAGCAATATGGCAACCGGTACAGTCAAGTGGTTCAATGATGCTAAGGGCTTTGGTTTCATCACGCCCGATGAAGGCGGCGGCGATCTGTTCGCGCACTTCTCCGAGATTCAGGGCAGCGGCTTCAAGTCGCTCCAGGAAAACCAGAAAGTCACGTTTGAAGTGACTAAGGGACCCAAGGGCCTGCAGGCTTCGAAGATCACGCCGCTTTAAGCGTCAGCAGTCTTCGTAGTCTCGAGAAAGCGCACCTCCGGGTGCGCTTTTTTATTTCAGCCACGCATTCGAGAAGGGATCAATGACCGAATCACAAAAGCCGGCCGACTCACCCATAGCACCGATCGCGGTCGACGAGATCCCATGGGAAGAATGGTCCGAAGGCGTGCGCTTCGGGGGCCGCGTGCGATCGCTGGGCGCGCTCGCGGGCGGCTCGCATGTCGGCGTGTTGATCGAGGAATTGCCGCCCGGCAAGCAGTCGTGCCCGTTTCACTGGCATACGCGTGAGGAGGAACACATGTGGTTCCTCGAAGGCCGCGCGACCCTGCGCCTGGGAGACGCGCGCCATGCGGTCAACGCGGGCGACTACGTGTGCTTTCCCGCCGGGCGCGCGCTTGGCCATTGCCTCGTCAACGACAGCGATGCGCCTTGCCGCTATCTCGTGATCGGCGAGCGCATCGCCGACGATGTCTGCATCTACCCCGATTCCGGCAAGGTGATGATCCGAAGCGTTGACCGCACCATCCTTTCGCTCGATGCGAAAAAGGATTACTGGGACGGAGAAGAGGCCGACGTGTCGCCAGTCTGACCGATCTCACGCAGGCTAGGCCAAAACAATACGGCCGACTGAGAAGTCGGCCGTTTTTCGTCAAAGCGCAGGTGCGTCACCGGACATCATCGATGCCCGCGTCCACCCCCACCCCCACCCCAGCCGCGACCACCCCAGCCACGGTGCCCACCGAAGCTGCGGTGAAAGCCGAACGAGAGCGAGATCCCCGGCACCCACGGATAGAAACCACCGTAGTAGGGATAACCGTAGTAGGGATAGGCGTAATAGGGGTAGGCGTAATAGGGTGCAGGCGCGGCGTAGGTATAAGCCTGCGACGCCTGATCCTCGCTCTGCACTTGCGCATTGAGTTGCGCAAGCCGATCGCGCTCTGCGGGATCGAGAGTCCGGTTCGCGAGTGCGGCGCTTTGCGCGGGCGTCAGGCGCGCGACCGGCTGCTGATAGACCGGATAGGCTACGCAGCCCGCCAATGCGGCAACCGTGGCGGCGGCCGAGACAAGCAGAATGATCTTGCGCATGTGAGTTCCTTCAAGCGTTCGAGGGCGGAACGAAGGCGGCGTCGTCTCGCTCAGAGTGTCCCGTCCGCGGAACGTTCAAGCCATCGTTTCATCGATAGCCGTCGGCTTATCAATGGTGCAACCGCACGGGCGGCCGCACGCCATCCATCGTATTGGAAGTAGCGAATAGTTGGGCGCAATCGACCGTGTCGAAATCGTAAGACTTGTTGCAGAACTCGCAATCCACGTGGATGCCGCCCATCTCGGCGAGGGTATCGTCGACTTCTTGCTCGCCCAGCGAGACCAGCATCGCGGCCACGCGTTCGCGCGTACAGCTGCAGCGAAACGCGCACGGGACCGGCTCATAGACCGCAAGCGTTTCGTCCCAGAACAAGCGTCGCATCAGGGTCTGCGGATCGACGCGCAGCAATTCGTTGCGCTCGAGGGTGTTGGCGAACGTCACCGCGCGTTCCCAGACCTCGGCGGCATGGGCTTCAGCGTGCTGATCGAAATGCGAACTCTTGCCGCCGCCTTCGAGCGGCAGCTTCTGCAGCAGGAGACCGTTGGCGTGCTCGTCATCGGCC
>JBBQCA010000195.1:0-5544 GCA_038318315.1 Burkholderiales bacterium
GACAAAGGCGCTCGCGCAGGATCAGGTCGCCGAGCTTCTCGAACTCAATCGTGCCGGCGATCTTGGTTTGCGTACCTACACGTTCGACGGCGACACGCCGAACGACGCGCGACAGGCCATCCGTATCAAAGGCGACATCGTCGTCAGCAATCCCGACATGCTGCACCAGGCGATCCTGCCGCACCATACAAAGTGGGCACCGTTTTTCGAGTCGTTGCGCTACGTGGTTATCGACGAGGTGCACACCTATCGCGGCGTCTTCGGTTCTCACGTGGCGAATGTGATCCGGCGCCTGCGACGGGTGTGTGCGTTCTACGGCGTGTCTCCGATCTTCATCCTGTGCTCGGCAACGATCGGCAATCCGAAAGAACACGCCGAAGCGCTACTCGGCGAATCCGTCCACGCCATTACGCAAAGCGGCGCTCCGTGCGGTGAGCGCCACGTGCTGCTGTGGAACCCGCCGGTTATCAACCCCGACCTCGGGATGCGTGCGTCTGCTCGCTCACAGTCCATGCGACTTGCACGTCACGCGATTCGTTTGAAGATGAAGACGATCGTGTTCGCACAGTCACGCCTGATGGTCGAGGTGCTGACCAAATATTTGAAAGATGTCTTCGACAACGATCCGCGCAAGGCGCCGCGCATTCGCGCCTATCGCGGCGGCTATCTGCCGACAGAGCGACGCGAGACGGAACGCGCGTTGCGCAGTGGTCACGTCGACGGCGTCGTCAGCACGTCCGCTCTGGAACTCGGTGTCGATATCGGAGCGCTCGATGTCGCGATCCTCAATGGCTTTCCGGGTTCGATCGCGGCGACCTGGCAACGGCTCGGCCGCGCGGGCCGGCGTCAGCAACCGTCGCTTGGAGTGATGATTGCATCGAGCCACGCGCTGGATCAGTACGTTGTGCGTCACCCTGAATTCTTCGAGGCGTCGCCGCCGGAGCATGCGCGCATTGCGCCGGATCAGTTGCTGATTCTGCTCGATCACATTCGCTGCGCGGCCTTCGAGCTTCCGTTCGTCACTGGCGATCGCTTCGGCGAAGCGGACGTCGGCGACTTCCTCGAAGTCCTTTCTGAGTCCGGCGTGCTCCATCACGAAGGCGAACGATGGGACTGGATTGCGGACAGCTATCCAGCCGGTGCCGTGAGTCTGCGCTCGGTCGCCGACGGCAATTTCGTCGTGGTCGATCGCAGTGCGGGCAAGCAACTCATCATTGCCGAGGTCGATTTCAGCAGCGCCGCACTGACGCTGTACGAAGGGGCGATCTACATGGTGCAGTCGCGGCCTTATCAAGTTGAAAAGCTCGACTGGGATGGCCGCAAGGCCTTCGTGACGCCGACGACCGCCGACTACTACACCGATGCGATCGATTTCACCAAGCTCAAGGTGTTGGACCGGTTCGACGGCTCCAATGCAGGCGAAGGCACCTGCCATCACGGCGAAGTGCATGTCGTACGCCACGTGTCGGGCTACAAGAAGATCAAGTTCTACAGCCACGAAAACATCGGTTATGGTCCGGTGACCTTGCCCGATCAGGAACTCCACACGAGCGCCGTGTGGTGGCAATTGACGCAAGTATCGCTCGAACGAGCTTTCGCGAGTCGGCAGGAAGCGCTCGACGGTTTCCTCGGCGCTGCGTACGCGTTGCATACGGTCGCGGCTGTCCGTGTCATGGCCGATGGGCGTGATCTGCAGAAGGCCGTCGGGTCCGGCGATGCGGCGTGGTTTGCGACGCGAGACACGCAGGGCCGCGGACAGTGGCGGGACGCGAATGGTGCGCCCCGAGATCCCGACAGTACCGCGCACTTCCTTCCGACGCTCTACTTATACGACAACTTCCCTGGCGGTATCGGACTATCCGAGCCGCTGTTCCGACAAGCAGCTGAGCTCGTGCAACAGGCAATCGACTTGGTTCAAGGATGCGAATGCAGCGGCGGCTGCCCGGCATGCATCGGGCCTGTGCTCAACAGTGAAGATAGCGGCGTTTCAACCCAGCGCGAACGGGCAGCCACCGTGCTCGGATTGTTGGGCGCATGAGCAACGTTGCCGATCGGCTTCGACTGCTGCGCAAGGACGCCGGCCTTGTCAGTCGATTGCCGGCACACGTCGCAACCACGGTGCCAAGCCGAGTCGATAGTCTGCGCAAACTTTTGCACACGCGCGAACATAGCGTGCAAAAACCGCTGGCGGCGCCGGCCGGAACGGAAATCGCGCCGGGCGTTCGTTACGTCGAGCATGCGTTCGCGTTCGAGACAGAGCCTGACCTGCACGTTCCGCGTCTGGCCGATGTGGCCATCGATCGGCGGCGATTGCTGTGCTTCGATACGGAGACCACGGGGCTTGCTGGCGGCGTCGGAACACGCGCCTTCATGATCGGCGTCGCCTCATGGGATGCCAACACGCTCACCGTCCGCCAGCTCTACCTCACGACCATCGCTGGTGAACTGGAGATGCTGAAGATCTTCGCCAGTTGGCTTTTCGAGGATACGGTGTTGGTCAGCTATAACGGCAAGAGTTATGACGCGCCGTTGCTCAAGGGTCGACTTCGCCTCAATCGTGTTCCACATCGCTTGGGCGAATTGATGCACGCGGACTGGCTGCACCCGACGCGACGTGCCTATCGCGAGATCCTGCCTAATTGCCGGCTGGCAACGGTCGAGCGAGAAATCCTCAAGATCGTTCGCGACGACGACCTGCCCGGTTCCCAAGCCCCGGCCGCATGGCTGGCGTTCCTGCGCGGTCAATCGAGCCGCGACCTTTCGCGCGTTCTCGATCACAACCGCCAGGACGTCATCACGTTGATGCATTTAGGTGACCATCTTGACCGATCGGGTGCCTTGCACGTTGTTACCGCAAGAAGAAAATGACGCCATGGCCAATATCTGTATCGACACACGCTCGTGGTCGAACAAAAGCCTGATCGACACAATGCGCTTTTGTCCGAAAGGCTGCAGCTCTGCCTAGGAGCGATTGCGTTATTGCGCCGGTTAATTTCCGTTTGTCGAAGTCGATTCCAGCTACTACGCCATGCCAAGCGAGCGGAATTCGCAGCTATGGGCGAAACGCACGCCTGTCGGCTTCGTCTTCAACGTGAAGGCGTTCCGCGCACTGACCGAGCACCAGACGCCACTCAAGGCAGACATCCAGCGTGAAAAGCGAAGGGCCGAGCAAGCCGCTGCGCGTCGCCCTCAGTGCCAACGTCACGCAGGTGGGCCGCCGATGGGAATAGGCCAGGACGAAGTGAGACAACTGGCCCTTCTCTGTTTGATTGCACGGCGATCATTCAGCCTTGCTCCCCCAAGATAAACGTTGAGGTCGGTCAAGCACCGCGTCAGTTACCGCGCACGGTCAAGCGCGACAAGTGAATCTGGCTCGTGCGCGTCGCACGAGATGCGCCTGCTCGCCCATCTAGCCATCCGTTCTCTCACGGAGAAAAACGCTCATGAGTTCCCTCGCTGCACCGCAACGCTCCGTCGTAGCCAACGCAATCTATGGCCTGCTCAATCCAATTCCATTCGGATTCTTTGTCGCCGGTCTGATTTTCGACATTGCCCATGCAAACACCGCCGTCGTGCTATGGGGCAAAGGTGCTGACTGGCTAATTACCCTCGGCTTGATGTTTGCGGTGATCCCGCGGCTGATCAATCTCACGCAGGTGTGGATCACCTCGCGGCGCTTCGCCACGCGCACTGACCGACTCGATTTCTGGCTCAACCTGTTCGCCATAATCGCGGCGATTTTCAACGTCTTCGTGCATACGCGCGATGCGTATGAGGTGGTGCCGACCAGCATATGGCTCTCGGTTTGCACGGTCGTGCTGTTGTCGATTGCGCACATCGTGGTCGCCGTACAGCCATCCGCAACGCGAGGTTATGTCCATGAGTAAGTCCATCATTCGTGGTGCGCTGGCGCTTTCGCTTGGGGCCATCCTGGGGGGCTGCAACGAGAAGGCATCGCTGACCGCCGCGCAGCAGTCAGGCAGCGATCCAACCCTGCCGGCGCCGCAGCGCTTCCTGAAGCCGCCGATGCAGGTTCCCGAACACGTCGAATGGAAGCAGGGCCAGACGCCGAAGGTTGCGGCGGGCCTGCAGATCGAGAAAATCGCCGGCGACTTGAAACACCCGCGCCAGCTCTACGTCCTCCCCAACGACGATGTACTAGTGGTGGAAGCCAACAGTCCAGACACCGAACCGGTCACTACGCCCAAGGAGTTGATCGCGAGTCTCGTCACGGCGCGCTCAGGCAAGAGCGCGAAGGGCGGCAATCGCATCACGCTGCTGCGCAGGACATCGGATGCCAGCGGCGAATGGGAGAAACACGTTTTCATCGAAAATCTGAACTCTCCGTTCGGTGCGCAACTGATCGGCGATTCGCTCTACGTCGCCGACACCGATCGCATCGTGAAGTTTCCCTACGTCGCAGGCGAAACGCAGATCACTGCGTCCGGCGTGGAATTGGCGGACCTGCCGGGCACCATCAATCACCATTGGACGAAGGCGCTGCTGGCGAGTCCCGACGGGAACAAGCTGTATGTCGGTGTCGGCTCCAACAGCAACATCACCGAGAACGGGCTGGCCGTGGAATACAGGCGTGCGGACGTACTCGAAGTCGATGTCGCGACCGGCGGCAGTCGCATCTACGCCTCGGGCATTCGCAATCCTACGGGACTGCAATGGGAACCGACGACCGGCAAGCTATGGGCTATTGCGAACGAGCGCGACGAGATCGGCCCCGACCTCGTACCGGACTACCTGACCTCGGTCCAGGAAGGCGGCTTTTATGGCTGGCCCTACAGCTATTACGGCCAGCATGTGGACAATCGCGTGATGCCGCAGCGTCCGGATCTGGTGGCGAAGGCGATCAAACCCGATTACGCGATCGGCTCGCACGTCGCTCCGTTGGGCCTGTTGATGTCCGGCGACAACGCATTGCCGCCGCAGTATCACAACGGCGCATTCATCAGCGAGCATGGCAGCTGGAATCGCTCGCCGTTGAGCGGCTATCAGGTCGTGTTTGTCGCGTTTCAGCAGGGCAAGCCGGTAGGCCAGCCCGAGCCGGTCGTCACTGGCTTTCACTCTGACGACGAGAAGGACTTGTACGGCGCGCCAGTCGGACTGGTGCAGGACAAGGAAGGTGCGCTCATCGTTGCAGACGACGTAGGCGACTCCGTATGGCGCGTCACATCGGCCGCGCACTGAGCGTCGGGATCAGGACGCCAAGGCGGAAGCGTAAGCCGCCATCATTGATTGGAAGCCGCGCTATCTAAGGCGCGGCGCTTTTACTTAACCCAACAGCCGTCGCAAACGGGGAAGAACCCTGCAAAATTGCCGTGACGCCGACCCTTGGTCAGCGTCACGGCAACGTGCTTTTGAAATGTGGTTCTGAGCTTGGTTTTTTGGCGTACCAGGCTTATTAAGGCACCAGAGTGGATATCTGCACTAGATCGTAGTAGTTCGTGACGTCTACGCCACCCATGATCATCAGCTTGCCGCCGGCCAAGCCGCCCGACGAGGCTGCGGCTGTAGTGACGACAGGTGCACCGT
>JBBQCA010000196.1:0-5461 GCA_038318315.1 Burkholderiales bacterium
GGTCGACGCCGTTGTACGTGAACGTGGATCCCTCCTCGCAATACTGCTCGAGACCCTTGTCGCACGCGGCGCAGTGTTTGCAGGAGTCGACCATGCACCCGACGCCGACGCGGTCGCCCACCGCGAAGCGGCTCACCGCGGCACCCACCTCGGTCACGCGTCCGATGATCTCGTGGCCCGGCACCATCGGATAGGACGCTCTACCCCAGTCGTTGCGCGTGTGGTGGATATCGGTGTGGCAAACCCCACAGAAGAGGATCTCGATCACCACGTCGTCCGTGCGCGGGCCGCGACGGGCGAAGCGGAATGGAACCAGCGGCGTGGTCGGAGAATGGGCGGCATAGGCACTGACTTCGAATGGCATGTTCTAGAGCTCCATAAGTGGACTACAGGCCGGTCAGCTTCTCGAGCTGCTCGGGATAACGCGCGCCATGAACGCGGAACTTCGATGCGGCGTCCTCGATCCCGTGGGGTGGCCGTGGCGAGCCGCACCTCGGGTGTGAAGCGCGAGAGATGCGAAGAGGCCCCCGCGGCCGAGCGTACGTTGCATCATGCCCGTCCGCGGGATGGTCAACAATCGCGGATCGCGAAAGTTGATCGCATCCGTGTCCGCACCCGCCGACCCGACGAGACGCATCGCGCGCCTGCGCGTGTAGGTCGGCCGACGGCGCGCACTCGTCTCGATGCTGGCGACCATCGAGGCCACCGCGCGCTTTCGTAGGATGAGGCCTCGCAGCGAACGACGGCTTTTGGCCGACACCGGTCGATGGGGAGGACCGCTCACGACCCGTTGTTGCCATTCGCCCGCCGAGTACGAAGGTCAGCAATGCAACGGAAGCGGTCCCACGTGAGCCGGTCAACGACGCTCACCGCAGGGCTCGAAAGCAGGCCTTGGATCAAGTGGCACGTGAAGAATCTCTTCGCCAAGCTGGACGCTGGAACGCGTAAGCAGGTGGTGCAGCGGGCCAGGATCCTCGGGTTGCTCGTGACCGAGCGCTGAGCTACCCCCCCCCCTCTACGCGGGGGGGGGAAATGCGCGGGCGATCCGGCCTAACCTCGCATCGATGAAAGGCCGGCCGGAAGCGGCCTGACCCCGGAGACACCATGACCAACGCCATCGCTCCCGCCGTCGTCCGCTCGGCCTCGCTGCCCGACTCCATGCAGGTCGAACTGCTGACTTGTGCCATCGGCGCTGAACTCTCCAACGTCAACCTCGGCGATGCCGCGCTGATGGACGAGATCCACAAGTGACCAACAAGAGCAGTGCTCGTGGCCAGAATGCTGGCAACTCGCAAATCAATAATTTGGGGAGACATTCAATGAACAAGCTCGTCATGGCAACGGCTGTGCTCATCGCATTCGCCGGAGCTGCGCAGGCGCAGGCGCAGACCAGCGTCGTACTCTACGGTGTGGCCGATGGCAACCTGCGGTTTGACCACACGAACCTCGGAACGCTCAAGTCGGTCGGGAGCGGTGGAGAGTCAGGTTCGCGCTGGGGCCTGCGTGGTGCTGAAGACCTCGGCGGCGGGGTGAAGGCCAAATTCAACTTTGAGCAGGGCTTTGACCTCAGTGACAACAGCGTCTCGCAAGGCAACGTCGGGGGCGGCGCCTCGCTAGGCGCAGGTGCTTTAGGCGGCGCGAACAGTGCCGCACACTCGTCTTCCGGTAGCCGCTTTTTCGGCCGCATCGCAACGGTGGGTCTATCCGGTGGCTTCGGCGAACTTCGTTTCGGTCGCTACTACAACCCGCTGTTCATCGTGGAAAATTATGCCGATCCGTTCGGTGCTGGTTTGGTTGCGGGACCCGCAAGCAACGTGTTCGTCAATAACACGCTCCGCAACGACAACGCGATCTACTACGACACACCGCGCGTCGCCGGTCTGCAAGCATCCGGCGTCTACCAGTTCGGCGAATCGACGACCAACAACACGACGCCGGTCGCGCTTGGCCAAGCCAAACGCGGCAATGACCGCTACGGCGCGGGCATCACCTACATCGACGGTCCTGTGTATGCGGGTGTCGGGTACGAGCAGCAGCGGAGCAACTTCGATGCCTATCGGGTCCGCACCCTGGACGCAGCCGCCACGTATAACTTCGGCGTCGTCAAGCTGCACGCGATCTACTGGCAGACGAAGAACGGCAACCAGAACGTCAACCCGGCGTTCGGTAACACGATCGCGTTGAACGAGCGCACCTACTTCGGCGGCTTTACGATTCCGTTCGGAGCATGGACATTCATGGGAGGCTATGGGCGTGTTCGTGACAAGAGTACGTCGAACATCGGCGTGAACCTGGGCACGCCGAGCGCAAATTTCTTCGGTTTGGGTGCCCGATATAACCTGTCGAAGCGCACGGTTTTGTATACGGCGTATGGGCGATTCAATCTGAAGAACGGCCCATGCGGCAATACCTACCAAGGCTTTGTAGGTATTGGCGATTCGAGCAATTTCGGGCTCTACAACGCGGGCAACCTGTTTGGGGCGCCTGCGGCCTGCGCCGCCTCTGGAACGATCGTGCCCGCGGTCTTCGCTGTTTCGAATGTCAACCCTTACTCCTACCAATTCGGCATTCGCCACACGTTCTGATCCCGGACGCGATGCGACGCACCAGCCTCATGGCCTCAGCAGAACCAAAGCCCGAAGGGAGCCTTGCGGCTCAGCGACTGAATAAAGCGTGCGGCCTGCGCTCGTGGCAGGCATCGCGTCCGCCGACGCGGCATTGCACGACGGCCAACGCGGGCGACGAGTCGCTGGCGCTCAATCTCGAAGTCGGGCACTGGGTCATCCGCGACGACGACCTCCCGCTCTTCCAGGCCCTCAACACCACCGGTGCCGCGGTCGCGTTAACGCTGACCACCGGCGGCATGACGTGGCCTGCGATCGTCGCGGCCATCTTCGGGATCCCCGACCTCTGCTGGCGCGTCCGGCGCAGGGCGCGCGCCTGTCGGAGACGCAGGTCGAGCCTACCGGCATCTGCGCGCACACGGACCGATGGAAGCCGATGCGCTTGCCCTGATGCTGGAGAAGGCCGAAGGCAGGCCGGTCTCGCTCGACGTGGTGCAGGCGACGCTGAAGGGCCTGCACGAGATCGAGAACCACGACGGTCGCCTCATCGCGCTCGCGTCGCACGACGAGCACGGCGTGTGGAAGGCCTCGCAGATCTGAGCGGCCATGCCGTCGCGCGATCCCGCCGACGACGAGCGCGCGGGTGACGCGGGCCCGGCACCGGTGTTGCCGCGCTTGCGCGCCGACACGCTGGCACAGTTCGATCCGGTCTCGGGACTCCTCGTCGTCAACATCGCGCAAGACGAGTTCCTCGAAGCGTTCCGGCGCTTCGCGCTAGGCAACGCGGGTGGCGCTTCGGTGCTGATCACGTCGATCAATCACGAGCCTTATCACTACTTCCAGACCATTCGTTCTCGTCGATGAAGCACAGTTCGGCCTGGTCTAACCCTTGCCCTTGCCGAGCGCTGAGCTTGGCCGCGACGACGGAGCCGGCTCCGATCTCATCTCCGTTCGGACTGAGTCTTTAGAAGCCTCGAGCTGAAGCAGTCGATTGGGCGACCGCTCAGCGAGATACACACGGCGCGACGGGTACTCGATCATGAAGCGCTCGACGCGCCGCGCGGTTACGCGCGGCGTCTCAGCACGAACAGGTGGCCACACTCGACGGTCTCCAGCGTCGCGGGGCGCAGCCGCGATGTCGATGCGGCCGTTGACCGCCGGCACGATCGGGTCGTCGGCGCCCATCAAGACCACGGTCGGTGCTTGCACGCGATGCAGCCTATGCAGCTTGTTTAGCTTCACGACGCCAGCAGCTGGTACAGGTAGCCGGGGCAACTTGGGCTGCGCAGCGAGCTCGAATGCCGAGTTAAAGCACGACGCGCTAGGCGCAGCATGCCGCCGTACAACTGAATGGCAACCTGCAGCACGTAGGCGGGATTCAGGTGGCCAGCTATCCAGCTAGCTTAGCAGCTTCACTAGCGCCGCGGCCCCGCGGTCGAGGCGCGCGTTCACGAGCGGCTCGGCGACTTCAGGCCGTGGGCAGCTTGTAGTCGGCAAGCTGCTCGCGCAGCTTGTTCTTCTGCATCTTGCCAGTGGCGCCCAGCGCGATCGAGTCGACGAAGACCACGTCGTCCGGCGTCCACCACTTGGCGATCTTGCCCTCGTAGAAGTCGAGCAGGTCCTCGCGCGTGACCTCGGCGTCGGCCTTCTTCACCACCACCAGCAGCGGCCGCTCGTCCCACTTCGGGTGCTTGGCGCCGATGCACGCGGCCATCGCCACCGCGGGGTGCGCCATCGCGATGTTCTCGAGATCGATCGAGCCGATCCACTCGCCACCGGACTTGATCACATCCTTTATGCGATCGGTGATCTGCATGGAGCCGTCGGCGTCGATCGTCGAAACGTCGCCGGTCGGGAACCAGCCGTTCACCAAGGGGTCGCCGCCCTCGCCCCTGAAATAGCTCGAGATGATCCAGGGCCCGCGCACCATCAGCTCGCCCGAGGCCTTGCCGTCGTGCGGCAGTTCGCCGCCGTCCTCGCCGACGATCTTCATGTTCACGCCGAACACCACGCGGCCCTGCCTGGCCTGCACCGCCATGCGCTCGTCGGCATTCAGGCCCTGGTGCTTGGGCTTGAGCGTGCACACCGTGCCCAGCGGGCTCATCTCGGTCATGCCCCAGGCGTGCAGCACCTGCACGTCGTAGCGCTCCTGGAAGGCGCGCATCATCGCCGGCGGACAGGCCGCACCGCCGATCACTGTGCGGCGCATGGTGCTGAACTTGAGATTGTTGGCCTCCACATGTGCGAGCAGCCCCTGCCACACGGTGGGTACGCCGGCCGAGACGGTGACGCGCTCGCTCTCGAACAACTCGTGCAGGCTCTTGCCGTCGAGGAAGGGACCCGGAAAGACCAGTTTGGCGCCGACCATGCAGGCCGCATACGGCAGGCCCCAGGCATTGACGTGGAACATCGGCACCACCGGCAGGATCACATCGCGCGCGGCGCAGTTGAGCGAATCAGGCAGCGCTGCGGCGTAGGTGTGGAGCAAGGTCGAACGATGGCTGTACAGCGCGCCCTTGGGGTTGCCCGTGGTGCCCGAGGTATAGCAAAGCGACGAAGCCGTGTTCTCGTCGAATATCGGCCATGTGAAGTCGGGCAAAGCGGCTGCTATTAGCTCTTCGTAGCACAGCAGGTTGGGCACCTGGCTAGCCACGGGCATGTGCGCGCGATCGGTCATCGCGACGAAGGCCTTGACGGTCTTCACGCGCGAGGCGATGGCCTCGATCAGCGGCAGGAAGGTCAGGTCGAAGAACAGGACCTCGTCTTCGGCATGATCTGCGATCCAGGTCACCTGGTCGGGGTGCAGGCGCGGATTCAGCGTGTGCAGCACCGCGCCCGAGCCTGAGACCGCGTAGTACAGCTCCATGTGGCGGTAGCCGTTCCAGGCCAGCGTGGCG
>JBBQCA010000197.1:0-5431 GCA_038318315.1 Burkholderiales bacterium
CTCGGTCAGGTGCTGGAACTCCGGGCGCGCGAGCAGACCGGCGGTGCTATCCGGACATTGTTGAACCTGGCGCCCAAGACAGCCCGTCGCTTGAAGGATGGCGGCGAGGATGAAGAAATTGGCCTGGACCTCGTTCAAGTCGGCGACAGACTTCGAGTCCGCCCCGGTGATGCCGTGCCAGTCGATGGTGTGGTGCTGGAAGGCAACAGCGCGGTGGACGAATCCATGGTCACCGGCGAGTCCCTGCCCGCTGCGAAGGAGGTCGGAAGCAAACTCGTCGGCGCCACGGTCAACGGCACCGGCTCGCTCATCATGAAGGCCGAAAAGGTAGGCGCCGACACGATGCTTTCGCGGATTGTCGCGATGGTTTCCCAGGCACAGCGCAGCAGGGCGCCCATACAGCGACTCGCCGATACGGTGGCCGGCTATTTTGTTCCGGCGGTGTTGGCCGTCGCTGCCCTTGCATTCGTCGCCTGGGCGATTTGGGGCCCATCGCCGGCCCTTTCATATGGTCTCATTGCGGCGGTCTCGGTTGTCATCATTGCCTGTCCGTGCGCTCTCGGCCTGGCTACCCCGATGTCGATCGGCGTCGGTGTGGGCAAGGGCGCCGGCGCCGGCGTCTTGATCAAATCCGCCGAGTCGCTCGAGCGGATGGAGAAGGTGAACACGCTGGTGGTCGACAAGACCGGAACACTGACGGAAGGCAAGCCCAAGGTGACCTCGGTCATCCCGACGCAAGGCTTTTCGAAGGCAGACCTCTTGACGCTGGCAGCCAGCCTCGAGCGGTCGAGCGAACATCCTTTGGCTGCCGCGATCCTTACCGCCGCCAGCGCGGCAAACGTCGCGATCGAAGAGCCGACCGATTTCATGTCCATCACGGGTCAGGGTGTGACCGGCAAGGTTGGAGGCCGCGCCGTTGCACTGGGAAACGCCAAGCTGATGGCGGACCTCGGGATCGCGTTGGACGATCTCGAAGGCAACGCAGACCAGCTTCGCGGCGATGGAGCGACTGCGCTTTTTGTCGGCGTCGACGGCAAGCCGGGCGGAGTGATCGCGATCGCCGATCCGATCAAGCCCACGGCCCGGGCGGCGCTCGACAGCCTTCGAGCAGAGGGCATTCGGATCGTCATGCTCACCGGCGACAACAAGACGACCGCTCAAGCAGTCGGCAACAAGCTCGGGATCGAGGACGTCGAGGCCGACGTCCTGCCCGAGGACAAAAGCCGCGTCGTAAGAAAGCTGAGAACCGAGGGCCGCATTGTCGCGATGGCCGGGGATGGCGTGAACGATGCGCCGGCGTTGGCCGAAGCGGACGTCGGCATCGCGATGGGGACCGGCACCGAAGTCGCCATTCAAAGCGCCGGGATTACTTTGGTGAAAGGCGACCTCGCCGGCATCGTTCGCGCGCGCACTCTCAGCCGGGCGACGATGCGCAATATCCGTCAGAACCTCGTCTTCGCATTTGCCTACAACCTGATCGGGATTCCGATCGCAGCCGGCGTGCTCTACCCAGCATTCGGGCTACTGCTCAATCCGATGGTGGCCGCGCTGGCGATGTCGCTCAGTTCCGTATCGGTGATCGCGAATGCGCTGCGGCTGCGCAACCTCAAGCTAGCCGCGTGAATCTGCAACATCGCGACTCATGTCGATCGAGCGAGTCTCCAACCCCCAAGACGCTGCGGGGTCAGCTGTGCTCTTCGCAAGTTGGGCGCGCGTGCTTGAGGCCGCTATGTCGCCGAAAGCAGGCGACCGGGCCCCTAAACGAAAAAGGAATTGCGATGTATCAGAAAATTCTCGTACCGATCGACGGCAGCCCCACCGCCGCGCGCGGGTTGTCAGAAGCAATCGAGCTTGGCAAGCTCACTGGTGCCCGATTGCGCCTGATCCACGTAATCGACGAGTTATCGTTTGCGCTTAGCGTTGGCGACGGCTACGCGA
Source organism: Burkholderiales bacterium (assembly GCA_038318315.1). Classification (GTDB taxonomy): domain Bacteria; phylum Pseudomonadota; class Gammaproteobacteria; order Burkholderiales; family Burkholderiaceae_D; genus CAHJXF01. The sequence goes on from JBBQCA010000197.1 coordinate 1,939, forward strand.
ACTCAGGAGAAATTCTGAATGCGCTGCACGACGCGGGCGTCGAGATCCTGAGCCAAGCGCAGACGCGCGTGCGGGCCAACGGGCTGGAGGTCGACACCGTGCTGAGCGATAGTTTGGCCGGACGCGTATGCGACCTCGTCATCGCTCAAGCGGGGGTCTGGGACGCCGATCTCATCGTGCTCGGTACGCACGGCCGGCGCGGTGTCGGGCGCCTTTTTATGGGTAGCGACGCCGAGAACATTGTTCGCAGCGCATCGATCCCGGTCCTGTTGCTGCGTAGTAACCCCCCCGCTTAGTAGGCGGTTTCTTGACTGCCTCGATCCTTCGCATGAAGGGGTTCCCGAGTGGTGCCCCCGTTACGCATCTGCTGTCAAACGGCCGATACGTGGTCATGCTGACTGCCGCAGGCGCTGGCTACAGCCGCTGGCGTGATATTGCCGTGACACGATGGCGAGAGGACGCGACTCGCGACGACTGTGGCTCTTTCATTTTCCTGCGTGATGCGCATAGCGGCAACGCCTGGTCTGCTGGTGCCCAGGCAATTAGCGATGATTCGGATCGCAACACGAAAGACATCGAGGTCGTCTTCGGTGAAGGTCATGCCGAATTCGTCCGTCGTAGTGAGTCGTTGACGACCAGCATGGAGGTTCTGGTCTCGGGCGAGGATGACGGTGAGGTTCGCTGCGTCTCGTTGGTCAACAGCGGCCCTCGAGCGCGCGAGATCGAGATCACGTCTTATGCGGAAGTGGTCTTGACGACACCGGCTGCCGATAACGCGCATCCGGCGTTCGCGAAGATGTTTGTCCTAACGGAGTACCTCTCCGAATTCGGTGCGCTCATCGCCACGCGCCGACCACGCGAGCGCGACGAGCCGCGGGTATGGGCCGCCCATTTCGCCGTGGTAGAAGGCGGGATCGTCGACGCTCTGCAATACGAGTCGGACCGTGCGCGTTTCGTGGGCCGGGGTCGTGCGGTCGGCACCGCTGCGGTTATCGTGGATGGCCGCCCGCTTTCGAACACCGTCGGGACCGTGCTCGACGCGATCTTTTCGCTCAGACATCGCGTGACGATTCCGCCCGGCGCTGAGGCGCGGGTCGCCTTCTGGACCGTCATCGCATCGTCGCGGGCCGAGCTCCTGAATCTCATCGACAAACATCATGATCGCCGCGCGTTCGACCGGGCGAAAACCTTAGCGCGGACGCAGGCGCAGGTTCAGCTTCGACATCTCGATGTCGATGCGGAAGAAGCAGCGGATTTTCAGCGTCTGGCTGCGCCGATCCTGTACGCCGACCCGCGCTTTCGCGCGCCCTCCGATGCCATTATCCGAGGGGCGAATGCTCAGTCGGGTCTGTGGGTGCACAGCATCTCCGGCGACCTTCCGATCGTCCTTTTACGGATCGACGACCTCGAAGATATCGCCGTGGTTCGCCAGCTTCTGCGCGCTCACCAATACTGGCGCATGAAGGGTCTCGGCGTTGATCTTGTCATCGTCAACGAGCGCGCATCCTCTGACATACAGGATCTTCAGATCGCGATCGAGACCGCCGTGCGAAGCAGCCAACCGCGGCCGCGTTTCGGCGAAGAGCCCGCGCAAGGCTCGGTGTCCGCGCTTCGCGCAGACCTCATGAGCGCTGATATCCGAGCCTTGCTTCAATCAATCGCCCGGGTCGCGTTGATTGCGCACCGCGGGCCCATCGCCCGTCAGCTCGCCCTTCTGCCCCAGACGCCGAACCATGCATTCCCGGTCCACCGTCAGAAGCCTCCGGGAGGGGCGTCGGTGCTATCGCCTGCGCCATCGGACCTGGAGTTCTTCAACGGCCTTGGCGGCTTTGACAAGCAAGGTCGGGAGTACGTGATCATCCTCGACGCTGGCCGCGCGACACCAATGCCTTGGATCAACGTGATCGCCAACCCCGGCTTCGGCTTCCAGGTATCGGCCGAGGGCAGCGGCTACACCTGGGCAGAAAACAGTCGCGAGAACCAGCTCACGCCATGGTCCAACGATCCGATCGGAGACCCGACAGGGGAGGCCCTCTATATTCGCGACGAGGCGACAGGCGACGTCTGGAGCGCAACGGCGCAGCCGATCCGTGACGGCGGAACCTACGTGACTCGCCACGGACCCGGCTACAGCCGCTTCGAACATCAAGCCAACAGCATCGCGCTCGCCTTGCTCCAATATGTACCGCTCACCGACCCGATCAAGATTTCACGCCTGACCCTTCGCAACCTTTCCGGCGCACCTCGTCGATTGTCGGTCACGGCTTATGCCGAGTGGGTGCTCGGTACGTCCCGTGGCGCTTCGGGTCCGTTCATTGTCACAGCGATCGATGAGGCCACCGGTGCAATGCTGGCCCGCAATCCCTGGAGCAAAGGGTCCTCCGGCGGGGTCGCATTTGCTGATCTCAGCGGTCGGCAGACGGCTTGGACGGCCGACCGCACCGAGTTTCTCGGTCGCAACGGCGGGCCCGCAACGCCCGCCGCACTGCTCGGAAAAAGGTCCTTGTCCGGCGCAATTGGCGCCGGTTTGGATCCTTGCGCGGCCTTGCAAAGCATCGTTGAGCTGGGTGCGGGAGAGACGATTGAAGTTGTCTCGTTCATCGGGCAGTGCGGATCGACCGAAGGGGCCCGGGCGCTGATCGCCCGCTATCGCGAGGCTGATCTCGACGCTGTTCTAAAAGAAGTGACGAACCACTGGGAGACATTCCTCGGAGCCGTGCAGGTCAAGACACCCGACCGTGCCATGGACATCCTGCTGAACGGAAGGCTGCTCTATCAAACGCTCGCCTGCCGCATCTGGGCGCGCTCGGCCTTCTATCAGGCCAGTGGCGCTTACGGCTTTCGTGACCAGTTACAAGATGGCATGGCCCTGAGTTTCGCCAAACCGGATGAAACGAGGCGCCATCTGTTGCGCGCCGCTGCCCGGCAGTTCGTTGATGGCGACGTTCAGCATTGGTGGCTGCCGCACTCCGGGCAGGGGGTGCGTACGCGCATCTCGGACGATCGTGTCTGGCTCGCGTTCGCGACCGCTACCTACATCGTGTCGTCGGATGACGCTGCGATTCTCGATGAGGTCGTGCCATTTCTCCAAGGTCCGGCCCTGCTTCACGGCGAACACGATGCCTTCTTCCAACCGACGGTTGCAGATGACTCGGCATCGCTATTCGAGCATTGCGCTCGCGGCCTCGATCAATGTCTCGAGCTCACGGGCGCACACGGCTTGCCGCTGATCGGCACCGGCGACTGGAACGACGGCATGAATCGGGTCGGCGAAGGCGGTAAGGGCGAAAGCGTATGGCTCGGCTGGCTGTTGGTGCGGACGATCCAGCTCTTTGCGCCGCTCGCGAAAGAGCGCGACGTCGATCGCGCAGAACGCTGGAGCGCTCATGCCCACTCGGTGCGCGTTGCGCTCGAGCGGGAGGCCTGGGATGGCGAGTGGTATCGCCGCGCGACTTTCGACGACGGCAGCTGGCTCGGCTCGAAGACGAACGAC
>JBBQCA010000198.1:0-5397 GCA_038318315.1 Burkholderiales bacterium
GAAGGCATCGTCCCAGCTGACACGTTTCCACTCGTTGGTTCCGGGCTCGCGCACTTCGGGATACTTGAGGCGATTGGGGCTGTGAACGAATTCGAGCAGGCCCGCGCCTTTCGGGCAGAGCGTGCCGCGATTGACCGGATGATCGGGATCGCCCTCGATGTGCATGATCTCGGACTTGGCGTTCTTCGCGCGATCGCCCAGGCCATACATGAGGATGCCGCATCCGACGGAGCAGTACGGGCAGGTGTTGCGCGTCTCGGTCGTGCGTGCGAGCTTGAACTGTCGCGCCTGTTCGCTGGCGAATGCAGTCGAATACCCCATCGCCGCCAGACCCGACGCGCCAATTCCCGCCGCACTGATGCGGAAGAATTGCCGTCGGGAGACTTTCATCTCCATGACGATCCCCTCGTTGTTATGACGAGCCGCCTCTGAACACGGCCCCGTAAATGACCAACCGGTAACCAGACCACGCTTCGCTTTTGATGCTGGCACTCCTGTGCTCGCTTTTCAACAAGTATTTTCCCGAAGAGCGGGGGTCGAGCATCGCTATCGCATAGGTGTCCGTCCTTTTTCCAATTGGACGCTTCACTGATGGGTGTGGTGATCGCCGTTTCGTATCGTGACTTGCCGCTCAAGAAGTCGGCCGCCTTGAAAGGCTCAGCGAGTTGGCTCGCTGCAGTAGCGGTCGGTATGGGGCGAAGGTGCGTTAAATCGACTTGGAGGCTAAGCACGTGAATAACATCGTCTGGATTGTTGGCGCAGTGGTCATCATCATTGCAGTCCTGGGTTTCCTGGGACTTCGTTAGGGTCGGGACGCGCACGCGCAGAGGCGACGGTCGCCTCTGCGCGTGCGCAATCGAATCGCCGACCGCTTGGAGCAATGCCGGCTCAGCGATCCAGCAGACCGTCCGACAAGGCGCGCTCGCGGACCAGCGCGTAGATCATGCGCGTGACCGGGACCGGCACTTCGACGTGGTCGGCGAGTTCAATCACCGCGCCGACGATGGCCTCGATCTCGGGCTTTTTGTGCGCCTCGAAATCCTGATGCATCGAGATGCGCGCAGCACCGAGCCGCCGCGCGACATCGATGCGCTGATCGGGCGTCATCGCGATGTGAACGCTATAGCCGCGTGCCACCGCCATGCCCTCCATCAACAAGGGACGGATCACGTCGAGCAGGCCTTCGCTCGCGCACAGGCGTGCCATGTCGGCGAAGGTCAGCGCGGCGACCGGATTGAAACTGAGGTTGCCGATCAGCTTGGCCCACACGTCGCGGCGGATGTCCCGGGACATCGTGGCCGCGAGCCCCGCTTCATCGATCGTGCCGGCAAGCGTCTGCAGGCGCGGCGTGATCGGATCGGCAAGTCCGCGATCGATCTCGCCCACGATGAAGCCGTTGCCTTTGGTGTGATGCACGACGCCGGGCTCGCGCACCTCGGCGGCCGCGTGGACCACGCATCCGACGATGGCCTCGGCTGCAATCAGCGACGCCATGTCGCCTTGCGGATCGACGCGCGTGACGACCAGGCCATCGTGTTCGCCGCCTTCGCGCTGGAAATACCACCAAGGCACGCCGTTGATCGCCGGCACGACCATCGTCTGCGGTCCGAGCAGCGTTGCGAGGCGTGGAAGCATCGCGGGAATCGCATGCGCCTTGAGTCCGATGAAGACCACGTCCTGCACGCCGAAGTCCGAGGGTTCGGCCGACGCGACCATCGCATGCGTGTCGGTGCGACCCTTCTGATGATCGACCAGGGTCAGGCCGCGCGTTGCGATCGCATCGCGATGCGCGCCGCGCGCGACCACCGATACGTCGTGGCCCGCGGCCGCGAGACGAAACGCCAGCAGGCCGCCGATTGCGCCTGCGCCGACCACGGCGATCTTCATGGGCATGGCCTGTCGCTGACGCGACACCGCGTCAGGTGCCCAAACCGGCCGATGCGGCTATGGGTTGCGCGCCGACAGCGCCCGCGCGACGATGGGTTCGCAATGCGCTTTACTCTCGAAAACATTGCCGCGCCCGACGTGAAGAGGAGAAACGTATGCAAAAGACGATGAAGGGATGGCCCCTGGCCGCAAGTCTCGCTGCGCTCGCGCCGATGCTGGCGGTATTCGGCGCTTGCAGCAAGGATCCGGCAGCCAGCACGAGTACCGCCACACCGGCGAGCTCGAGCACGGCAACGGTTGCCGCACCACCCGGCGACAGCACCCCGAAACCGGCCGATTCGATGGCGGCCCCCGCCATGCCGCAAAACGAAAAGACCACGTCGGCCAATCCCTCGACGGTCGGCACGGCTTCGTCGGGCGCACCGCCCTATTCGTTGCAGGGCGCGCCCGAAGGCAATCCTGCGACGTCGCAGGGAAGCAAGCCTGCCGACCCGAAGAAGTGAAGCGGCGAGGGGGTGCGGGGTCGCGCGATTGCGTCCTCGCCCTCCGATGCAGCACCCGCGTTTCATCTCAGGTGTTGCGAACAACGATGGTCGGAAATTTGCTCGACATGTCCTTCGCCTTGTCGGCGACCGCGATCGCGATGTTTCGCGCGATCGTCTTATAGGTTCGCGCGAGCACGCCGTCCGGATCGGCGACCACGGTCGGTGTTCCCGAGTCGGCCTGCTCGCGAATGCGGATGTCGAGCGGTAGCGCTCCCAGAAAGGTCACGCCGAAGTCCTCGCACATCTTCTGTCCGCCGCCCGATCCGAAGATGTGTTCGACGTGGCCGCAATTCGAACAGACGGGCAGGCTCATGTTCTCGATCACTCCGAGGATCGGGATGCCGACCTTCTCGAACATCTTCAGGCCCTTCTTCGCGTCGAGCAGCGCGATGTCCTGCGGCGTCGTGACGATCACCGCACCGGTGACCGGCACCTTCTGCGAGAGCGTCAACTGGACGTCGCCGGTGCCGGGCGGCATGTCGACGATCAGGTAGTCGAGGTCGCGCCAGTTGGTCTGCTCGAGCAACTGCGTCAAGGCCTGCGTGACGATCGGGCCGCGCCACACCATCGGCTCGTCGGGGTCGATCATGAAGCCGATCGAGTTCGCCTGGATGCCGTGGCGCTCCATCGGCTCCATGGTCTTGCCGTCCTTCGTCTCGGGCCTGCCGGAGATGCCCAGCATGGTGGGCTGCGAAGGTCCGTAGATGTCGGCGTCGAGGATGCCGACGGTCGCGCCTTCTGACGCGAGCGCCAGCGCGAGATTGACCGCGGTCGTGCTCTTGCCCACGCCGCCCTTGCCCGACGCGATCGCGATGATGTTCTTCACGTTGGGCATGGGTTTCGCGCCGCGCTGCACCGCGTGCGCGACGATCTTGGAAGCCACGTTGACGCTGACGTTGGCCACGCCCGGCACCGCACGGAGCGCATTGATGACCTGATTGCGGATCACGTCGATCTGGCTCTGCCCGGGATAGCCGAGCTCGACATCCAGCGAGACATTGACACCGCGGCTGGCCTCGGGGTCGGCGCCGCCATCGACGACATCGATGCGCAGATTGCGTATCGACTTCGTGGCCGCGAGATCCTTGCCGGTATTGGAATCGATCACGCCGGACAGGGCCGCATGGATTTCTTGATCGATGGACATGGAGTGGGTCAGGATGGAATCGAATCGTCGAGTCTAGCCGAATGCGACGAACGGTTCAGTCGTGCACCCCGCTCGCCCGTCCGATGACGGGACGCAGTGGCCAGATTTGCAAGCGTTGACCGAAGCCACGAACGGACAGGTGTCGCATTTTGCCTACATAGCATCTGATAATTGTAAATATTCTTGTAAACATTATTGTTGACAATTATAGTTTGGACGCTGGCCTTGCCTTCCTTTTTCGGCCAGACCGATCTCCGTTCAGCGTTTTGGCACAGGAGAAGTCGGATTACATCGTCCCCCAAGGGCACGCCGATTTTTATCGGTCATGAATGAATGAATCGCGAGGAGAACAGGTCGATGGAAGCTTCACTGAGTACGAGACCGGCCGAGGCCGCCGGCACAGCGCCGACCAGCGTGCGCTGGAAAATATTCTTGATGATGTTGTTCCTGATCTCGATCAACTACATCGATCGAGCGTCGCTGTCCGTGGCCATGCCGCTGATCTCGAAGGAATTCGAGATCGGGCCGGCAGCGCAGGGCCTGCTGCTGAGCTCGTTCTTCTGGACCTACGCGTTCATGCAGATTCCCGGCGGCATGCTGGCCGACCGCTTCGGTCCGCGCGTCGTGATCGCAAGCGCGACGCTGGGTTGGGGCTTCTTCCAGGCGATCGCCGCGGTCTGTACCGGCTGGGTGAGCCTGCTGGTGACGCGTCTGGGTCTGGGCATTGCCGAAGCGCCAATCTACCCGGCGGGCGGCAAGCTCAATGGCATCTGGATGACGCAGAACGAGCGCGGCCGCGGCGCCACTCTGCTCGACGGCGGCGCGCCGCTGGGTGCTGCGCTGGGCGCGATCATTATCTCGGCCCTGATTGCAACGCTGGGCTCATGGCGCCTGTCGTTCGTGGTGGCCGGCGTCGGGACGGTGCTCGCGGGCCTTTTCGCGTGGCGCTACATCCGCAATCATCCGCGCGAGCATCCTGGCGTCAACGAGGCCGAAGCGCGTTACATCGAAGCGGCCCACGCCCAAGACGCCGCGACCGCCCCATCCGTGATCAGCGGACGCCCGCTCGACTTCTTCCGCTACCGCTCGGTGTGGGGAATGTTCTTCGGCTGGATGTGCTTCAACGCCTTGTTCTACGGCCTGTTGACGTGGATGCCCAACTACCTTTCGAAGGTCCATGGGTTCGACATCAAGCAGATGGGCGGGTCCGTGTTCATCATGTTTTTCTCGGGCTTCGTGGGTGAAATGGTCGGCGGCTGGATCGCCGACAAATGGAAGGCCGCCGGCGCGTCCCAGAGCAAGGTCCTTCGCACCCTGTTCGGCTTCGCTTCGATCATCGCCACCATCGCGATCTACAGCGTGGCGCAGGTCAAGGATCCAGTGACGGTCGTGGTGTTGCTGTCGGTCACGCTGTTCTTCCTGCGTTGGTGCGGCCTGTTCTGGTGCATTCCGTCGATCCTCGGCACGCGCAACCAGGTCGGCTTCCTCGGCGGGACCATGAACCTGGGCGGCAACGTTGCGGGCATCGGCGTGCCGATCATCGTCGGTCTGATCGTGCAGGCTACGGGTTCCTACTTCCTCGCGCTGATGCTGTTTGCAGCCGCGGGCGCGGGCCTGTTCGTCTGCTCGACGCTGCTGATCGACTACAGCAAGAAGCTGCCCGTCTGACGCATCGACACTGGCTGCGCCGCCGCGTCCCGCGACGCGCGCGGCCGACCAACATGACCGGCATCCTGGCAACCGGTGGGTCTGCGCACCGGCTCCTACCTGAACCAGTACGGTCGCACGTTGGACGACTACAGCCTGCCCGCCATGAAG
>JBBQCA010000199.1:0-5363 GCA_038318315.1 Burkholderiales bacterium
GCGCGTCCATCAACTGCGCGACCTGGCGCAACGCGATCTGTTCTCCGACATTTTCGTGGCCGACTTCCTGCTCGAGAAAGACGCGCTGTTCGCATCGCTGACCCTGGCCGACGACGAGCTGCACCTCTATCGCCAGATCTACTCGAACCTCGCCGTGCAGACCTCGGCGCCCGACCTCGTCATCTATCTGGACGCGCCGCCGGCGGCGCTGCTCACGCGCATCGCCGAGCGCGGGCGTGCGATGGAAGTGTCTATCTCGGAGAGCTACCTCGCGCAGCTGTGCGAGGCCTACACGCGCTTCTTCTATCAATACGAGGCCGCGCCGGTGTTGACCGTCAACACCGAGAATCTCGATCCGGCGAACGACGATGCCGATTTCGAGATGCTGCTCGATCGCATTCGCCAGATGCGCGGGCGGCGCGAGTTCTTCAATCGCGGCAGTTGAGGACGCGCCGATGACCGACCCTTCCACGACAACCAACGATCGCGCGGCGCGCAAGGCGATGAGCTTGCCGCGCTTTGCCGAGATGTGCGCGGCGGGCGAACGGATCGCGATGCTGACCTGCTACGACGCGAGCTTCGCGGCGCTGTGCGATCGCGCCGGGGTCGACGTGATCCTGGTGGGCGACTCGCTCGGCATGGTGATCCAGGGCGAGTCTTCGACCTTGCCGGTCACGCTCGAACACATGTGCTATCACGTCGCATGCGTCGCGCGCGGCCTGGCGAACGCGAACGGCACGGCATGGTTGATCGGCGACCTGCCGTTCGGCTCGTACCACGCGTCGCCCGCGGCCGCATACCAAAGCGCGGCGACCTTGATGCAGGCGGGCGCGCAGATGATCAAGATCGAAGGCGCTGGTGGCGACAACGACTGGCTGATCGAGACGATCGCCTTCATCACGGCGCGCGGCATCCCGGTCTGTGGACATCTCGGCCTGACGCCGCAGAGCGTGCATCAACTGGGCGGCTACCGTCTGCAGGCCAGGGGCGACGACGCGGCTGCGCGCTTGCTGGCCGATGCGCGCGCCATCGAAAACGCGGGCGCCGCAATGCTGGTGCTCGAGATGGTGCCCGCCCCGCTCGCGGCGCGCGTGACCGAGGCCTTGCGCATCCCCACTATCGGCATCGGCGCGGGGGCGCAGTGCGATGGCCAGGTGCTGGTGCTGCACGACATGCTGGGTATCTATCCGGGCCGCAAGCCGCGTTTCGTGAAGAACTTCGCGCTGGCACACGACGGCTCGGCGCGCGACGCGCAAGCGGCGGTGCGGGCCTATGTCGAGGCGGTGAAGGACGGCAGCTTTCCGGCGGTGGAACACCGCTACGACTGAGGATGCAGCGCGCGGTGCATCCGTCGTCCCGCGACTTCTGGCATGCTCCGCTCCGCCCGGTGGGTTGCGTCGCCCGGTCAACTTCAGAAATCACACGGATGAAAATCGTCACGACCATCGACGAATTGCGGGGCCAACTGCGCGGTCAGTTGCGGACCGCGTTCGTGCCCACGATGGGTAATCTGCACGCCGGCCATCTGTCGCTGATGCGCCAGGCCGCCGAGCACGGCGATCCGGTGGTCGCGAGCATCTTCATCAATCGCCTGCAGTTCGGCCCGAAGGACGACTTCGATCGTTACCCGCGCACCTTCAAGAGCGATTGCGAGAAGCTCTCGAAAGAAGGCGTCTACGTGCTGTTCGCCCCCGACGAACGCGAGATGTATCCCGAGCCGCAGGAATATCGCGTCGATCCGCCGCACGCGTTGGGCGACGTGCTCGAAGGCGAGTTTCGTCCGGGCTTCTTCATCGGCGTGACGACCGTGGTGCTCAAGCTCTTCTCGTGCGTGCAGCCGCGCGCGGCCGTGTTCGGCAAGAAGGACTATCAGCAGTTGATGATCGTGCGTCGCATGTGCCGGCAGTTCGCCTTGCCCACCGAGATCATCGCCGCCGAAACGGTACGCGCCGAGGACGGGCTGGCGCTATCGTCACGCAATGGCTATCTGAGTGCCGACGAGCGCACCGAGGCGCCGAGCCTGTATCGCGAATTGCAGACCATCGCGAGTACGCTGCGCACGGGCATCGACGCCACACGCGACGGCGAGATCGCAACGCTCGAGCGCGATGCGGCCGAGCGGCTGTGCGCGCGAGGCTGGCGACCCGACTACGTTTCGGTGCGTCAACGCATCGATCTCACGCCGCCCGATGCGGCGGCGATAGCACGTCGTGAGCCACTGGTGGTGCTCGCTGCCGCGTGGCTGGGCGCGACGCGCCTGATCGACAATCTCGAGATCTGAAATGCAAACGCCGCCCGAAGGCGGCGTTCTTTCAGATCGCGCAGATCGGATCCGCGAATCAGATCACTACTGCGCAGCCTTCAACAGGATGTCGTTCTTGACGGACTGAACGCCCTTGACGCCGCGAGCAACCGCAACCGCCTGATTGATCTCGGTCTGGCTTTTCGCGAAGCCCGAGAGCTGCACCGTGCCCTTGTAGGTCTCGACTTTGACGTCCATCGCGCTGACCGTCTTGTCAGCCACAAACGCCGACTTCACCTTGGTGGTGATGGTCGCGTCGTCGATGTATTCGCCCGGGCTTTCGCGCGTCGGCGTCGAGCCGCATGCAGCCAGCACGAAGGGTGTGCCCACGCCGATAGCGAGCGCCAGGGTAATGTTGCGCAATGTCGATGTTTTCATCTTGATCCTCACTAGGAGTATTAAAAAGCAGTTCTGGAATCTGCACGCAAGCGCTCTGCGCTCGGTGCCGCGGACGACGTTTCCACCGTTGCCGCAAGGACCCGCAATTCTGTGCGATCAAAAGGAGCGGTCGGGTAGGACGATGCCCCATCGCGCTATCGTCGGCGCTTGCATGTCCCGCCGCCCTTTTCCCTCCGGAGCGGCGGTTCCGACACCCATTCAGACGCGAAGAATGCGGGGCGCGCTTCCCCTGTGCGGACGATGAGGAAAGAGACGATCGAGCTGCGCGTCGGGCAATGCGAGGTGCCGCTCGGCGATCGTCGCGATCACGTCGCGGAAGTCGGTCGTGACCGCGAGGTCGCGGTTCTCGTTCAGGCTGGCCTCGGCTATGCCGGGCCAGCGGCCGTGCACCTTGCCTCCCGCGACCGGGCCGCCCATCACCCACATCGCATTGCCGTGTCCATGGTCGGTGCCGCGATTGCCGTTCTCGCGCGCGGTGCGTCCGAACTCCGACATCACGACCACGACCGTGTCGTCGAACATCGGTCCCAGTCGATCGGCCAGTATCGCGAGTCCCTGACCGAGCGGCGCCAGCCGATTCGCGAGCTGGCCGCGCGCGGTTCCCTGGCCCGCGTGCGTGTCCCATCCGCCCAGTGCAACGAATCCGAGCTGCACGCGCGCGTCGTTGCGCATCAAGCGGGCGAGGCGCGCGGCATCTTCGGGGAAACCGTTGGGCAAGGGCGCGCCGTTGCTCGCGGCCATCTGCTCCTTCTCGGCGGCGCCGGGATCCAGCGATGCGAGCACCTCGCGACGCGCCACCTGCGATTCGCGATAGGCACGCGAGCTCGCGTCGTCGCCATCGTAGAGTTTCGCGAAGGCATCGGCGATGCGCGGCTGATCGAGGATGGTGGCGCGCGTGGCGCCCTGGCCCTGCGCCAGCGACGCGACCGATGCCGACCCCGCATAGATGCGCGGGACGACCGCGCCGACCGACACGCCGCGCGTGGGCGAACGCGGCCCCGGCAACTCGCCGAGCAGCCGATTCATCCAGCCGTCGCCGGTGACCTTCACGCCCGGCGTGCCCGACTCCATGTAGTCCTGCGCATCGAAGTGCGAGCGCGTCGCATCGGGTGAGCCCGACGCGTGCACGAAGGCGAGCCTGCCTCCTTGCCACATCGGCATCAACGGCGCGAGCGCGGGATGCAGGCCGAAGTGGCCGTCGAGATCGAGCAGGCCATCGGTCTGCCCGGGCGCAGGCAAGGCGATCGCGGGGCGATAGCGCGCGTAATCGGGCTCGGCATAGGGAGCCACCACCGACAGTCCATCGACCGCGCCGCGCAGAAAGATCACCACCAGCTTCTTCTGCGTCGGGGGCTGTGCCGAAGCGGTCGTCGGGCCAGTGGCGGCCCACGCGGAGCGACCGATAGGGATCAGCATCCCGGTCGCCGCAACGCCGGCGGCCGAAAGCGCTTGAAGAACATGGCGACGTTGCATGACAGGCTCCTGTGCGATGCGTCGATGCTGAAGTGCTGGCTCTAGCGCCGCATGAAGTCCGGGCTGCCGAGCACCAGCGCGGCCGCGAGTTGCGGTTCGCCGCTCAATGCGATGTTGCGTGTCCTGTTGCCGATGCCGGGGCCGAGCGTTTCAAGCAGCGACGCGGCCTGCAACGCGGGGACGCGCGCTTCGAGTTGCGGCGTCGTTTGCGTCGTTTGCGGCGCTGGCTGCGTCATCGACTGCGTCATCGCTTGCGCGGCCGATCCAGGCAGCGGCGGCTCGCGATCGATCGGCAAACGGCCGCTTGCAAGCGCCGTGGCGAAGTTGATCCGTCGCGTCATGCCCTCGGGATTGAGCCACGCCGCCTCAGTGTTCTTGTAGCCATCGGGCGTCTGGCAACCATAGAGCGGCATGCCGAGTTGCGCGAGCGTGCCGACCAGCGGCTGCACGTTCCGGATCGGATAGCCGCTCGCGCGCGCGGCCGAGACCACGTATTGATAGGGCGTCTTGAACTTCGCGTTGATGGTGCGCGGGTCTCGGAACTCCGGACTGTAGAAGAGCGTGCGCAGCACTTCGCGGATGTCGCCATCGGTAGCCAGGTAGCGCGCCGTCATGCGATCGACCAGGGCCTGGGGCGGTTGATCGGCGACGAAATACTGCGCGATCTGAAAGCTGATGTGCTTCGCGGTGGCCGGATGCATCGCCAATACATCGAGCGCGTATTCGCCTTCCTGCTGGCCGTTAGCCGCGATCTGATGACCGAGCCAGACCTTGGGACCGTTGTCGTGGCGACGCGGCGCGAAGATGAAGAGCGCCTGGCTCTCGACGCCCGCGACCGGACCGCCCTGCCCCGCCGCGCGACCGTCGAAGGTCCATCCGGTCAGCATGCGCGCCAACTCGGTCACGTCCTTCTGCGTGTAGCCGCCGGTCTTGCCCTCGTTCTCCACGCCCAGCGTGTGCAACTCCATCAGCTCGCGCGCGTAGTTCTCGTTCAGTCCCGCCTGCTGCTTGGCCGTGCGATTGACTTCGGCATCGGCCCCGGTCGAGAGCCAGTTGTCGAGGTAGAACAGCATCGCCGGATGCTTGGCGGGTGGGGGCCGCCACCCCCGGCAAGGGGCCCACGCCGACCGCCGGGAAGCAAACCCGGGTTGAGGGGGGGAACCCCCCCCCAAAAAAAGGGAAAAGACAC
>JBBQCA010000200.1:0-5342 GCA_038318315.1 Burkholderiales bacterium
GGACGCGGTGACCGCAAACGGAAAGACGCTCGGCGAAAACATCGCCGATGCCGAGAACTTCAATACCGAGGTGATCAAACCACTGGATACGCCGTTCAAGGACAAGGCCGGCATCGCGGTGCTGCGCGGCAACCTCGCGCCACGCGGCGCGATCATCAAGCCCAGCGCGGCAACGCCCGCGCTGATGGTGCATCGAGGCCGCGCCGTGGTGTTCGAGACCATCGAGGATTTTCATGCGCGCATCGACGACGAGGCGCTCGACGTCGACGAGACCTGTGTTCTCGTGCTGAAGAACTGCGGACCGAAGGGCTACCCCGGCATGGCCGAGGTAGGCAACATGCCGCTGCCGCCGAAGATTTTGCGGAAGGGCATCACGGACATGGTTCGCATCAGCGATGCGCGCATGAGCGGCACGGCCTACGGCACGGTGGTGCTGCACGCCGCGCCCGAGGCCGCCGACGGCGGTCCACTCGCGGCGGTCCGCAACGGCGACTTCATCGAGCTGGACGTGCCCAAGCGCCGCTTGCATCTGGACATCAGCGACGCCGAGCTGGCGACGCGCATGGCCGGCTGGCAGCGTCCCGAGCCGCCGCTGGCCAGCGGCTATTGGAAGTTGTATGTCGATCACGTGCTGCAGGCCGACCAGGGCGCCGACCTCGACTTTCTGGTCGGCCATCGCGGCGCCTTCGTGCCGCGCGACAACCACTGAGCGGCACGCGATGGCCGATCGGTTGAGAGGCAAGACCGCGTTGATCACGGCGTCCGGGCAGGGCATGGGACACGCCGCGGTGATGGCCTTCGCGCGCGAAGGCGCGAGCGTGATCGCGACCGACGTGCGGGCCGATCTGCTCGAAGGATTCAGGCATGTGGAAGGCGTCACGAGACGCGTGCTGGACGTCCTCGACGATGCCGCGGTCGCGAGCGCGATGAACGAAATCGGCGCGGTCGACATCCTGTTCAACTGCGCCGGCTATGTGCATCAGGGAAACATTCTCGATTGCGCGATCGAGGACTGGGACCGCAGCTTCAACCTCAACGCACGCAGCATGTTCGTGATGACCAAGGCGATGCTGCCGAAGATGATCGCGGCGGGCGGCGGTGTGATCCTCAACATGGCTTCCGTGCTGGGCGCTCACAAGGCCGCGCCGAACCGCCTCGCGTACGCGGCGAGCAAGGCCGCGGTCGTCGGGTTCACGCGCGCGCTCGCCATCGATCACGTCACACAGAACATCCGCTGCAACTGTGTCTGTCCGGGCACGGTGGACACGCCATCGCTGGGTGATCGCATCAAGGCATTCGCCGATCCGGTCAAGGCCCGCAAGGATTTCGTCAATCGCCAGCCGATGGGGCGGCTCGCCACCGCCGAAGAAATCGCCGAGACCTTCGTCTATCTCGCGTCCGACGAGTCTTCGTTCATGACCGGGCAGGCGATCTTCGTCGATGGCGGCATGTCGCTCTGAGCGTCTTCCACTCTCGTTCCCTACGCCACATGAAACTCCTGCGATACGGCCCATCGGGCAGCGAACGACCCGGCCTGCTCGACGCCGAGGGCAACATCCGCGACCTGTCGTCGGTGATTGCGCAACTCGATGCCGACGCGCTCGCACCCGATGCGCTCGCGAAGTTGCGGCGCGTCGATCCGCGAACGCTGCCGCTCGTCGAAGGGCGTCCCCATATCGGCATACCCATCGCGGGCGTGGGCAAGTTCATCGCGGTCGGGCTGAACTATTCCGATCACGCGGCCGAATCGAACATGCCGATCCCGAAGGAGCCGATCCTGTTCACGAAGGCGATCAGTTGCCTGTGTGGTCCGAACGACGACACGATCCAGCCGCAGGACTCGACCAAGCTCGACTGGGAGGTGGAGCTCGGCATCGTGATCGGCACGAAGGCGCAGTACGTATCCGAAGACCGCGCGCTCGCGCATGTCGCGGGCTATTGCACGATCAACGACGTCTCCGAGCGCGAGTTCCAGCTCGAGCGCGGCAGCCAGTGGGACAAGGGCAAGGGCTGCGACAGCTTCGGCCCGGTGGGCCCGTGGCTGGTCACGGCCGACGAGATCGCAGACCCGCAGTCGCTGAACATGTGGCTCGATGTGAACGGCGAGTCTCGCCAGCGCGGCAGCACGAAGACCATGATCTTCGGATGCGCGACTCTGGTGAGCTACATCAGCCGCTTCATGACGCTGATGCCCGGCGACATCATCACGACCGGCACGCCGCCTGGCGTGGCGATGGGCATGAAGCCGCCCCGTTATCTGAAGCCGGGCGACATCGTCACGCTGGGCATCGATGGGCTGGGCGAGCAACGACAGCGTGTGGTCGCGTGGTCGGAAACGCGATCGTGATGCGGCGCCGTGCCGCACAGCGTCGCGCGTCGCGTCAGAGGAACACGATCGCCGCGATCACGGCGATCAGCAGCAAGGCCTTCGTGACGCGATACACCGTCGGATTCCAGCGCTTGAAGCGCCGGCGATACTGTCCCGCGACGTGCGAAACGATGAAGATCTTGTTGATGAAGCCGGTCTTGTCGCCCGCGTCGTTGGGCGACGCGCCGGCCGCTACGACGTTCTTGCCCAGCCAGTGGTTGAGCCGCTGCGCCCAGCGCGTCTTCATCGGCCGCTCGATGTCGCAGAAAAGAATCAGGCGATTCTGCCCGCTGCGGTTCTCGGCGTAGTGGATGAAGGTCTCGTCGAACACCACGCCCTGGCCATCGCGCCAACTGTAGCGCTGCCCATCGACGTCGATGAAGCATCGATCGTCGTTCGGTGTCGCAAGGCCGAGGTGATAGCGCAGCGAGCCCGCGTAGGGATCGCGATGGCGGCCGAGCTTGGCGCCGTCGGGCAGTTCGGCGAACATCGCGGCCTTGACTTCGGGGATGTCGCGCAAGAGCGCGGTCGTCTGCGGGCAGAGCGTCGCGGCCGACGGGTGCGCGTCGTCGTACCACTTCAGGTAGAAACGCTTCCAACCGGTCTTGAAGAAGGAGTTGAAGCCGGCGTCGTTGTGCGAGTCGGCGGCCTTGATCTTCTGCAGCGCCATCAGGTTCACGCCTTCGTCGCGAATCACCCGCCAGTTGTCGGACAACTTCAATAGATGAGGGAAGGCAGCCGCTTCGAGGTAAGGCGTGGTCGGTACGCCCGAGAACGCATACATGAATATGTTCATCGGCGCGGTGAACGTCGAATGATCGAACACCTGCCGGCCGACCTTGTGCCGCACGCGGCCGCGCAGGTGCACGTAGGCGCCGCTGAGCGCGAACAGGAGAAGGACGACGATCAATGCGAGTTTCATGGATGCTTTGGCGATGCGCGATGCCGTGCTGGCGCGCCCGGCATTTTCTCACGGCGTTGTCGCTCGAGGCCATTCGGAACGCCACCTGTCGTCCCGAGGAAACAGGTCAAGCGCCGCCGCGCTCCAATCCGTGCTGCCAGCCCCGCACGCGAAAGCCTGTCGATTCGTACACGCGCCGCGCCGCATCGTTCGCGTCCGCGAGGATCAGCAGCGTATCGGCATCGAGCGCCTCGAACGCATGATGCGCCGCGTGCGCGACCAGCGTTCCGGCGAGTCCCTGACGCCGTGACGCGGCACGCGTGACGACGTGCTGGAACCGACCGATGCGCCGGCCATCGCATCCGCGTTGCGCCTCCACGAACACGCCCAAAGCGGAGGCGAGCAGGGGCTTTCCGTCGAGATCGCGCCACACGCCGAACCACGCGCCCTGCCCGCGTTCGGCCAGACCGCGCCAGCACGCGATGCGCCGCTCGGCGAATTCGGTGTATCCCGCGACGGAGTGCTTTGAGGCATCCCGCGTCTCGACCAGCAAGTCCCGTAGCGCGGGCCAGTCCGCTGGGCCGAAGGCTTCGATACGAACCGAGTAGTTGGGGTGCGGGGCAACGACCGGTGTGGTTGCATCGGCAGCGAGGATGACGAGCGCGAACAACTCGTAGCCGGTATCGACGAATGGCTGGACCGCGCCCTCGACCTGACCCGTCCACCCGAACGTCATGTGGTTCGATGCCGGTTGCAGGACGCTGATGTGTTCGTCGAACAGCCGCGTCCAGCGCACGAAGTCGCCGTCGCCGGGGGCATCGGCGAAGTACAGCGTGTTGCCCCACCAGTAGGTCGGGTTGTCGGGCGTGCGGAGTACAACGCAATCGCCCACGTGCGCGGCACTGCCGGAAGCGGACAGAAAGATCAGTTCGCTACGCAGCGCGTCCGATATTCCGATTGTGTCGAATGCGCATGGGTCCGCCGCGCGTCGATCCACGCCGACGTCGCACTCAGCCCTTCGCCCGCAGCCCGGCCGCGTCGCGCAGCATCATCGCCTTGTCGGTCGCTTCCCAATGGAACTCGGGTTCCTCGCGGCCGAAGTGCCCGTAGGCGGCGGTCTTCTCGTAGATCGGGCGCAACAGGTCGAGCATCTGGATGATGCCCTTGGGACGCAGGTCGAACAGTTCGCCGATCAGCTTGGCGAGCTGTTCATCGGGCAACACGCCGGTGCCTTCGGTATAGACCGTGATGTTCATCGGCTTGGCGACGCCGATCGCATAGGCCACCTGGATCTGGCATTGACGCGCGAGGCCGGCGGCCACCACGTTCTTGGCGACATAACGCGCGGCATACGCGGCCGAGCGATCGACCTTCGAGGGGTCCTTGCCGGAGAACGCGCCGCCGCCGTGGGGGCATGCGCCGCCGTAGGTATCGACGATGATCTTGCGGCCAGTCAGTCCGCAATCGCCCTGCGGGCCGCCGATCACGAAGCGTCCGGTCGGGTTGATCAGATACTTGGTGTCCTTCAACCATTCCTTCGGCAGGACCGGCTTGATGATCTCCTCGATGACGGCTTCGGTGAACGACGCCTTCATCTTGGTCCTCGACTCGCTCTGATCCGGGTCGTGCTGGGTCGAGAGGACCACGGTGTCGATGCTGTGCGGCTTGCCGTTGACATAGCGCATTGTGACCTGGCTCTTGGCGTCGGGCCTGAGAAACGGCATGCGCCCGTCCTTGCGCAACATCGCCTGGCGCTCGACCAGACGATGCGCGAAGTAGATCGGCGCGGGCATCAGCTCGGGCGTCTCATCGCAGGCGTAGCCGAACATCAGGCCCTGGTCGCCGGCGCCGGTGTTCAGGTGGTCGTCGCTCGCGTGATCGACGCCTTGCGCGATGTCGTTGCTCTGCTTGTCGTAGCAGACCATCACCGCACAGCCCTTGTAATCGATGCCGTAGTCGGTGTTGTCGTAGCCGATGCGCTTGATGGTGTCGCGCGCGACCTGGATGTAATCGACGTGCGCGTTGGTCGTGATCTCGCCGGCGAGGACGACCAAGCCTGTGTT
Organism: Burkholderiales bacterium; assembly: GCA_038318315.1. Classification (GTDB taxonomy): domain Bacteria; phylum Pseudomonadota; class Gammaproteobacteria; order Burkholderiales; family Burkholderiaceae_D; genus CAHJXF01. The sequence goes on from JBBQCA010000200.1 coordinate 5,333, forward strand.
GCACAGCGTC
>JBBQCA010000201.1:0-5337 GCA_038318315.1 Burkholderiales bacterium
CTCGCTTCCTACACCGTCTATCGCTGGGAATGCGCGGTGCGCGCCTCGGTCGTGATGGGCTTCGTCGGCGCCGGCGGCCTCGGGCAATTGATGGACCAGTCGATGAAGATGCTCAACGGCGGCGAGGCCAGCAGCATCCTCCTGATGTTCCTGGTGCTGGTGCTGCTGGCCGATGCGTTGAGCGCCGCGCTGCGCCGCATGTTGGCATGAGCACCAACAGCGCCGGGGTGAATGCCGAAATCAGTGCGGGCGAGCGCGTCGTCGCCGCCGGCCCGTGCATGGGCTGCGTGGCCGTGACGGTGTTGATCGCGGCCGCGGTGATCGCGAGCTTCTGGTATCTCGGCATCGACTATCGCGTGCTGGTGGCCGGCGAATCGCTGCGGCTGATGGGCAAGTTCATCGTCGAGTTCTTCCCACCCGACCTATCGCCGGCATTCGTCGCGAAGACCGCGTACGGCGCGCTTCAGACGCTGGCGGTTTCCGCGCTGGGAACCTTGCTCGCCGTGATCGGCGGCGCGGCGCTCGCGTTGCCGGCTTCAGGCCGGCTCGGCCCGACGCTGCGGCCTGCCGCGAGGCTCGTTCTCAATGTCATGCGCAGCGTGCCCGAGCTGGTCTGGGCGGTGCTGATGGTATTGGCGGCGGGACTCGGTCCGTTCGCGGGCGTGCTCGCATTGGCGCTGCACACCACCGGAGTATTGGGAAGACTGTTCGGCGAAACGCTCGAGAACGTCCCCAAGGATTCCGAGCGGGCCCTGCGGGTTGCGGGCAGCGGCGTCGCGGCGGCGTTCATGTACGGCAGCCTGCCGCTGGTGACGCCGCAATGGCTGGCCTACGCCCTCTATCGCTGGGAGATGAACATTCGCATGGCGGCCGTGCTCGGCTTCGTGGGCGCGGGCGGGCTCGGGCAGATGCTTTATTTCCATCTGTCGCTGTTCCAGCAACCGCAGGCCGCGACGGTGCTGATCGCGATGTGCGTGTTGACGATAGCCGTCGATGCATTGAGCAGCCGTTGGCGGCGCGGCCTCGCGCCGGCGCATGCCTGATCGACCTCATCGATCGGCCGGGGATTTCACTTCGGCTCCTTGGCCTCGATGCGTATCGACGCATACCAGGCGGCGAGATTCTCGATGTCCGCGTCGCTCAGGGGTTTGGCCATCAGCGTCATGACTTCCTGACGGCGCTCGCCATTGCGAAACGCGCGCAGTTGCGCAGCCAGATAAAGCTCGGGTTGACCGGCCAGATTGGGTGCATCGGGCTGCGTGCTCAGGCCCAGCGGGCCGTGGCACACAGTGCAGGTCTGGGCCTTGGCCTTTCCTGCCGCGACGTCTGCCGCCATCGCGCTTGCGTGAACGGATGCGAGGCCGCAACAAAGCAGCATCACGAGCATTCGACGCGAAAGTATCTTCATCGCAAAGAGCGGCGAAACCGAGGTGGCAGGGTATCGCGGACAATCTTCGAACGATGGTCCGCTCACGGTTTACGAACTGCGCTGCTGCTGCCTATCGACGCCCTTACTGGCCGCTGTAGGTGATGCGGTAAATCGCACCGGCGTAATCGTCCGAGATCAGCAGCGAGCCATCCTTCGCGACCGCCACATCGACCGGGCGACCGCGATAGGTTCCGGTTTCGTCGTCGAGCCATCCTTCCGCGAAGACCTCGTTCTTGTCGGCCGTGCCGTCGCTCTTGAGCGACGTGAACAGCACGCGCGCGCCGACCGGCTTGGTGCGATTCCACGAACCGTGCTGTGCCGAGAAGAAACCTCCCTGATATTTCGCGGGGAACTGCTTGCCGGAATAAAAGGCCATGCCCAGATCGGCCGCGTGCGCGACCGTCATCACCTGCGGATCTACGGCGCCCGCGGGAATCGGATCCTTGTCGTAGCCGTTCTCGGTGATGCGCGTCTTGCTCACGATGTAGGGATAGCCGAAGAACTGGCCGGCCTTGGTCGCGCGGTTGATCTCGCCCAGCGGAATGTCGTCGCCCATGCCGTCGGTCTGGTTGTCGGTGAACCAGAGCGTCTTGTCCTTCGGATTGAAGTCCATGCCGACCGAGTTGCGCACGCCAGTTGCATACACTTCGCGCCCGGTGCCGTCACCGTTCATGCGAACGATGCCGCCGATGCCCACCTTGGTGTACAGCGCGAGCTTCTCGCGCGGCTGCACGTTAAAGGGCTGCCCGAGCGTGATGTAGAGCTTGTTGTCCGGCCCGATGCGGCACACACGTCCGCTGTGGTTGAACGATTCCTCCTCCGGCGGGATCAACATGCCCTGCGCCACCACCTCGCCGACAGCGACGTCGGGACCTTCGTAGAAGAACTCGGCCGCCGGGAAGGCTAGCACGCGATTGCTCTCCACCACCATCAATACGCCGTCCCTGGTCCAGCAGACCGCGTTGGGATTGTTGAACTTGAGCGAAGGCGCGAACGTCTTGACTTCGGTTGCCGTATCGCCGCTGTTGCGATTGGTCACGGCCCATACCGTAGTCTTCCTCGTGCCCACGAACAGCATGTTGGTCGACGGCGCGACCGCGATCGAGCGCGCATCGGGAACGATAGCGTAGAGATCGATCTTGAAACCGGGCGGCAACTTGATGCGCTTGAGGTTCTCGCGCAACTGATCGGCGTTCTTGCCGGTCTGCGGCACCAGGGGAATGTTCGCATCGGTACCCGAGACTTTCATCTGCTTGAGCTTCTCGATGTTGCTCGCGCCGGTCTGCGCATGGGCCGACAGCGCCGAAAGACCGGCGACCGAAACCACGACCGAGAGAATGCTTACCATGAGCTTGGCCATGCCTTGTTCTCCTGTAGGCAAATTTGATCTTGCGGATGCACCATGCACGAACCCCGTGGATCGGTCGCGTGGCGGCGGCAGTTTCGCACACGATGGCGGCGACCGCGTATGGCTTTGCTACTGTAAGCATTGGCGGAAAAATCGCCGGGATAACGGAGGCAACATGGCGGAGGCAACATGGACTCGATAAAGATGCCCGGCCCTGTTCGGCATCGTCTGAAGGAAGGATGATGGCTCGTCCCTCCCATCCGCTATTGACCTCGCTGCAGACCGCAGAGAGCGGCAAGGTCGTGTCGTCCGCCGATGCGGTGCGCCTGATTCGCGACGGAGACACCGTCGCGACCGGAGGCTTCGTCGGCATCGGCTTCGCCGAGGAAATCGCCATCGCGCTCGAGGAGTTGTTTCTCTCGACCGAGGAGCGTTTCTTTCAAGCCGTCGGCAAGCCACGCAACCTGACGCTGGTCTATGCGGCGGGCCAGGGCGACGGGAAGGACAAGGGGCTCAACCATCTCGGCCACGAGGGGCTGGTGCGGCGCGTGATCGGCGGCCACTGGGGACTCATCCCGAAAATCCAGAAGCTGGCGATCGCCAACGCTATCGAGGCGTACAACCTGCCGCAAGGCGTGATCACCCACCTCTACCGCGACATCGCCGCGCACAAGCCCGGGCACCTCTCGACCGTCGGGTTGGGCACGTTTGTCGATCCGCGTTACGGAGGGGGCAAGCTCAACGAGCGCACCACCGAAGACCTCGTCACGTTGATGACGATCGCTGGCCAGGAGTATCTGTTCTACCGCGCCTTCCCGATCAACGTCGGCATCATCCGCGGCACCACCGCGGATCCCGACGGCAACATCACGATGGAGAAGGAAGCATTGACGCTGGAAGTGTTGTCGATCGCCATGGCCGCGCGCAACTCGGGCGGCATCGTAATCGCCCAGGTCGAGCGGATTGCCGAGCGCGGTTCGCTCAATCCGCGTCAGGTCAAGGTCCCCGGCATCCTCGTCGATTGCATCGTCGTCGCCGCGCCGGAACACCACTGGCAGACTTTCGGCGAGCGCTACAGCCCCGCGTTCTCCGGCGAGATCAGGGTGCCGATGAGCGCTATTCCGCCGATGGAAATGAGCGAGCGCAAGATCATCGCCCGCCGCGCGGCACTGGAGCTCAAGCCCAACAGCATCGTGAACTTGGGCATCGGCATGCCCGAAGGCATCTCCAGCGTCGCCAACGAAGAAAAGGTCATCGACCTCATCACCCTCACCGCCGAGCCCGGCGTCATCGGCGGCATGCCCGCGGGCGGCCTGAACTTCGGCGCGGCGATCAACACGCAAGCCATCATCGATCAGCCCTACCAGTTCGATTTCTACGATGGAGGCGGTCTCGACATCACCTTCCTCGGCCTCGCGCAGGCCGACCGCGAAGGCAACCTGAACGTCAGCAAGTTCGGGTCGAAGCTAGCCGGCGCCGGCGGCTTCATCAACATCAGCCAGAACGCGAAGAAGGCGGTGTTCGTCGGCACGTTCAACGCCGGCCATCTCAAGGTGGCCGTCGAGAACGGTGAGTTGAAGATATTGGAGGAAGGATCGGCGCGCAAATTCGTCCACGAAGTCGAGCACCGCACGTTCAGCGGCAAGTATGCGGCCGCTCGCAAGCAGCCGGTGCTCTACATCACCGAGCGCTGCGTGTTTGCGCTTTGCGACGAAGGCCTGGAGCTCGTCGAGATCGCGCCCGGTGTGGATCTCGAAAAGGACATCCTCGCGCAGATAGACTTCGCGCCGATCATGCGCCGGCCGCCGCGGCTGATGGATGCGCGCATTTTCCGGCCCGAACCGATGGGCCTGCGCGACGAGCTGCTGTGCCTGCCGCTCGAAAAGCGCTTCAGCTACGACGTGCAGCAGAACCTGTTCTTCATCAATTTCGAGCGACTGACGGTGAAGTCGCGCGACGATGTCGAGAAGATCCGCGCGATCGTCGAATCGCGGCTTGCTCCACTAGCCAAGAAGGTTTACGCCATCGTCAACTACGAGGGCTTCACGATCGATCCCGAGATCGTCGATGCCTACGGCGAAATGGTGAAAGGGCTCGTCGATCGCTTCTACTCCAACGTGACGCGCTACACGACCAGCAGCTTCCTGCGCGTGAAGCTGGGCGATGCGCTGCAGAATCGCGCAGTTGCGCCCCACATCTACGAGAGTGCCGACGAGGCCCGGATCCATCTGCGCGAGCTGGAGCAGCGGGTCAGCACCTGAGCCGCTCGGCAGAGGCGACAAATGGGAGACTCGGCAACCCGGCAGCGCCGGGCGCTGAGGCATTTCATCGTGACGCCGGCCCGGCTGCGAGTGCGCTCTCGCTGTCGACGTCCGAACTCGCGCGGCCTCGACAACAATGACCACCGTCGGCTCGGACACCTAGGGATGGTCTGCGTAACGACTGCTGACGCGAAGCAGAGCGGCGCGAAGAGTGTTTAATCTCGGGCGATCAAACGATGCGCACGAGTTGCCTCGCAGTTCATCGATATCGAGCGCCCGCGATGCTGCTTTTGGATTCA
>JBBQCA010000202.1:0-5328 GCA_038318315.1 Burkholderiales bacterium
GCGCGTTCAGCAGTTGCGGCAGAGAGCGGTCGAGCGCCTGGCCGCGCTCGAAGCCGAAGAGAGCGCGCGCGTGCCGAAGGTCGAGGTGGTGGAGCCCGCCACGACGCCGACGTCGCCGGTCAGTCCGCTCTACGCACGCGACGCGGCGCTCGTGCTTGCCAGCGCGTTGCTCGTCGCGCTGCTCGCGATGGGCATCGTCGAGCTCTTCAATCGTCCGCCGCCGCAGCCTGCCGCGGTGATCGTGCCGCAGACCTGGATGCCGGTGTCGCTAGGAGGCGCCCATGCGAGCGCGGCGCTCGGGATGGAGGTGCCGCGAGCGCTGCTCGACGTCGCGGCGCAGTCGCCCGCCTCGCTGCCCGCGCCGCCGGTATTGCCGCGCGAACTGACGACCGGGGAGCAGAAGGCCCTGCTCGACGCCGCGGACGACGACCTGCGCGCGGCCCTCGCGCTGCTGTCGACGGGCCTCACGGGACAGGAAGTCGTGCGGCTTCGCTGCGGCGACATCGACCGCGGCGCGGGAGTCGTACGGGTGACCGGCGCAGCGCAACGTCAGCTATCGATCCCGCCGAACGTTCTCGCGTTGCTGCCCGATGACGGACGGCCCGCCGACTCACCGGTGCTGACCGCGCGCAACGGCGCATCGATGTCCGAGGCCGACCTCGATGCCGCGCTGCTTTACGCCGCGCACGACGCCGGGATCGAGCACGCCGACGAAGTCACCGTGACGGCCCTTCATCACACTTATGTCGCGTACCTCGTGCGCCAGGGCGTGCGCTTTTCCGAACTCGTGAAGCTGGTGGGAGACCTGCGCGCCGACCTGCTCGCTGCATACGGGAAGATGACGCCGGCCGGACCGCGCCAGTCGATCGAGCATATCGATCGTGTGCTGCCGGTGATGCGCGACTGACCGTGCATCGATCACATCAAGCCAATCGCAGGAAATAAATCGGCTCGTCGATGCTGTTGACCAGCACCAGACATTTTCTCTTCGGGTAGTAACGCAGCCGTCCGTAAGCGGAGTTGCCTTGCGCCGCGGGCACTGCGCCTGCGACCACGAGCTTGCCGAACTCCCCGGTCTTCGGCTTCCATGTCAGGAAGTACCTGAGGTCCTTGGACGGGATGTAGAGGATGTCGTTGTCGGTATCGAGCGCCATCGTGTTCATCTGCAGGCCGGTCATGTCCTCGGCGGACCAGGCGTTCGCGACCTTCAGCCGGGTCGCCGTGTAGTGCGGCGTGACCTTGGTGACGTCGATGCTCCACGCGACCGGAATTCCGAAAGCGGGTTGAGCGGTTTGCGTGCTGATGAAATAAAGCACGTTGCCGATTGCGCAGCCGAAAGTCTGCCCGTTGAACGAGTACGCGAGCCCGATACCCGGCACATACGGAACGCCGAAGTGAGAAACGCTTTCGGTCTGCGTGTCCAGATCGAAATGGAGCAGGCTCCAATAGTCGTCGACGATCTGATTCACGCCGATCAATCGCCTGCCGACCTCCAGGCCCATGCCGCTGGGCGAGCCTGCACGCGTTTCATAACTGGAGAATTTGCGCGTGGCCAGGTCGTAGATGCGACCCGGCAGGATGACCTTTCCTTGCGCGTACCAGATGGAACCATACGTGTGGATCGCGCCGGGTTTGCCATCGTCGTAGAGCGAATTGGGGTACATCGGCTGACCCCACCCAAGCCACGGGGCGGCGGCGGGCCAACTGGCCTTGATCGCGGTGACTTGTTCGGGCGTCAGCACGGTGGGCGGAATCGGGACGCCGAATACGCCGGTCTCCGCGTTGGCCGAGACGATGCCGTTGAAGTTGGAATCGAAATGACCGCCGCCGGTGATGTAGAAGGTTCCCGTCTCGGGGTCGAAGCCCGCGCCCGACCATGCCCGCGTGATCGACGCGATCCCGGTGTTGCCGTACTCGCGGTAGTTCGGGGCGAACTGGGCCACGGCTTTGCGAATGGTGGACGATGCGGCCATGCCCACCCACCGACCGACCGGCAATGCCGCAAAGAACGCATCGCCCGTTCCTGCGAGAATCGGGACTGCCTCGGCGCTCGGCGCCCGACTCGCCGCCGACCTCGCCGCGGCGGGCGGCCTGACGGCCGCATCGGCCGCGTAAAGATCGGCATGCGCCGGGACGCAGACCGACAGCAGCAGCATCAAACCCGGAACGCAACCGAGGGGATTGCGGCCACAGACGGCCTTCTCGAGTCGACGTGCAATGAAAAAGTCGGTCCCCATCTGCAGCACCTCGTTGTCTAATAGGCGAACTTTTTCCGGAGGCCCGTGATGGCAGAACCTTCACCGCTCGATCCCTTCGCGCTCTGGCGCGACATGGTGTCGCAATTCGAAAAAGGCGCAAACCAATTCACCAACGAGGCCACCAAGTCCGACCAGTTCATGCAAGGCATGGGCAAGGCGATGAGCGCGACGCTGGCGGCAAAGAAGATATCCGACGAACTCTCGACGCGCTACCTCACGGCGCTCAACCTGCCCTCGCGTGGCGACATCGAGGCGCTCGGCGAGCGACTGCTGGCGATCGAGGATAGGCTGATCGCGATGTCGGCCGCCATCGAGCAGCTCGCGGGTGTGAAGGTTGCGGTCAACGCGGCCAAGGTGATGCTCGCGCCGCGCAGAACCAAGAAGCCTCCGGCCGAAGAGCCGGTCGCACCGATGCCGGTTGCCGCGCGCAAAAAAGCAAAGGCCCGCCGATGAGCGCCGACCCGGCATCGATCGCCACCCGCGTCCAGCAGGAAATCGATCGCGCCCTCCAACGCAACATCAAGGGCCTCGACTATCTGTCGTCGTCCGGCCCGGCGATGGGCGCCACGCCGCGCGACCTGATCCATCGTCGCGGCACGCTCGCGCTCTATCACTACCGGCCTATGGTCGACGAGATCTATCGCATTCCGTTGCTGATCGTGATGGCCACCACCAATCGCGGCTACATCCTCGACCTCGCGCCCGGCCAGAGCTTCATCGAGTTCCTGCTCAGGCAGGGCTATGACGTCTTCATGATCGACTGGAATCCGCCGAGGCCCGAGGAGAAGCGCCTGGGACTCGAAGACTACACGCTCGATTTCATTCCCGATTGCGTCGCGCGCGTGCAGCAGGCGGCCGGCGAAACCGACGTGAACCTGATCGGCTATTGCATGGGCGGCGTGCTCTCGACGATCTACATGGCGCTGCATGCCGACGGCCCCGTCAGGAACCTCGCGCTGTTCACCACGCCGGTCGACTTCACGAAGATGGAGCTGTTCAACAAGTGGAGCGACCAGCGCTACTTCGACGTCGATCGCCTCGTCGACACGATGGGCAACGCGCCGCCGGAGATGATCTTCGAGTCGTTCAACATGCTGCGCCCCGCGGACCGCTTCACCGGCCAGGTGCAGTTGTGGGACAACATGTGGAACGACGAATTCGTGAAGTCGTATCGCATGTTCGATCGCTGGGCCGCGGACATCCTGCCGCTGCCGGGCGAGCTCTTCCGGCAGACCACCAAGGCCTTCATGTGGGAGAACCTGCTCTACAAGAATGAGCTGACGCTGCGCGGAAAGCGCGTGGACCTCGGCAACATCCAGGTCCCGGTGCTGCATGCGCTCGCCGAGCACGATCACATCGTGCCTTACGAGGCCGCGAAGCCGCTGGTCGCGAACATCGGCTCGAAGGACAAGGAAGAAATCGTCTTGAAGGGCGGCCACGTCAGTCTCGTGGCCGGGGGCAACGCGATCAAGCGGCTGTGGCCGAAGCTTGACGCCTGGATGGGGAAGCGTTCGACATGACGAACACCGTGAGCAGGTCCTATCCCCGCAGCTTGGCGTGCGATGGCGGCGACCTCGAACTGCGACTGATGACGCCGGCCGATGAAGCGGCGGTCCTCGCCTTCGCGCAGCAGCTATCGGTACACGACCTGCTGTTCCTGCCGCGCGATATCAGCGAGCCGAAGGTCGTGGCCGCATGGATGGAGGCGACCGGCGCCGGCGCTATCGTCACGGTGCTCGCGACGAGGGATGCCGAGGTGCTCGGCTGCGCGACCATCGTGCGCGACGAATGGTCGTGGTCGCGCCATGTGGGCGAGTTGCGCGTGCTGGTGGTGCCCGAACTGCGCGGCCAGGGCGTCGGCCAGAAGCTGACGCAGGAAAGCTTCGCCCTCGCGCTCGAGATGGGACTCGAGAAACTCACGGCGCAGATGACAGTGGACCAACGCGGCGCGATCGCGGTGTTCGAGGGCCTGGGCTTCCGTCCCGAAGCGCTGCTGCACGATCACGTCAAGGATCGCGACGGCAAGTCGCACGACATCGTGATCCTCAGCCACGAGGTGGCGAAGTTCGCCGCGCAGATGCAGGCGTACGGGGTCACGGACGCGTTGACCTGATGCGCACGAACATCGCAGGAACGCGCACGATCACGACGCATGGGCAGCGGCCGCCTCGGTCCCCGTCGCCACTTGTCACACGATTCTTCTGCATCAACGCAGATCTGCAGAACGGTTCACGAGCCTTTCGTATAGCGCAGCGTACTCGAGCGCCGAACTCGTCCATCCGACTCCGGCACGCATGCCGTTTCCCTGCATGCGTCGCCACTCCTCGCGCTGATTGAACAGGCCCACTGCGCGCTGTATCCCTTCGCGTACACCGTCCGCAGTCCCCGCGTCGAACTGGATGCCGGTCGCGACACCGGCTTTCTGCGCCGCATCGTTGGCGTCGATCACGGTGTCGGCCAGGCCGCCGACGCGCGAGACGACCGGCACGCAGCCGTACCGAAGTCCGTAGAGCTGGGTCAGGCCGCAGGGTTCGAAGCGGCTGGGAATGAGTATGGCGTCGCAGCCGCCCTGCATCAGATGCGAGAGTGCCTCGTCGTATCCGAGGACCACGGCGACGGCTTCGGGCCAGCGTTTCGCACAGACGCGCAGTGCGTCTTGATGCGCCGTGTCGCCGGATCCGAGGACGACCAGCCGCGCGCCGCTCGCGACGATCGCATCCATGGCCTCGATCACCAGGTCTATGCCTTTCTGCGCCGTGAGCCGCGTGATCATGCACACCAGCGGCGCATCGTCGTGCGTCAGGCCGAAGCGACGTTCGACGGCGTGCTTGTTCACGGCGCGCGCGTCAAGGCTGGCTGCGTCGTACGTCTGCTCGAGCCAAGGATCGCTGGCCGGATCCCACACCGACGTGTCGATGCCGTTGACGATGCCGCGGACGGCGCCGCGCACTTCCTCTGCGCGCCAGCGCAGCATCGCGTCCATGCCCATGCCATCGCGCAACGTGCGGATCTCGCGTGCGTAGGTCGGGCTCACGGTCGTGACGGCGTCGGCCAGCAGGATGCCGGCCTT
>JBBQCA010000203.1:0-5314 GCA_038318315.1 Burkholderiales bacterium
ATCACCGCGGTGTGGCGGATCGCACCGCCGGTAAAGATCGCGATGTCGGTGGTGCCGCCGCCGATATCGACCAGCACCACGCCGAGTTCCTTCTCGTCGTCGGTCAATACCGCGAGGCTGGACGCGAGCGGCTGCAAGATCAGGTCCTGTACTTCGAGACCGCAGCGACGCACGCATTTGACGATGTTCTGCGCGGCGCTGACCGCACCGGTGACGATGTGGACCTTGACCTCGAGGCGCATGCCGCTCATGCCGAGCGGCTCGCGCACGTCTTCCTGGCCGTCGACGATGAACTCCTGCGTGAGCACGTGCAGCATCTGCTGGTCGCCGGGGATGCTGACCGCCTTCGCGGTCTCGACCACGCGGGCGATATCGGCGGACGTCACTTCCTTGTCCTTGATCGCCACCATGCCGCTCGAGTTGAAGCTCTTGATGTGGCTGCCCGCGATGCCGGTATAGACGTCGCGAATCTTGCAGTCGGCCATCAGCTCGGCCTCCTCGAGCGCGCGCTGGATCGAGTTGACCGTGGTCTCGATGTTGACGACCACGCCCTTCTTCAAGCCCTTCGATTCGTGCTGACCCATGCCGATCACGTCGAAGCGGCCGTCGGGTTGCAGCTCCGCGACCACCGCGACGACCTTCGACGTGCCGATGTCGAGGCCGACGATCAGATCCTTGGTTTCCTTGGTCATCGCGTTGCTTTCACTTCGGGTTTGGTCGAACGTTGGTTGGAAGGCGGGCGTGACGCCGTGCTCGCCTTCGGAGCGGCGCGCGGCGGCTTCGCGCCCTCTTCGGCCAGCCGCAGGCCTTCGGCGCGCAGCGCGAATCCATTCGGGTAGCGCAGGTCGATCAAGGTCGGCCTGGGCCAGTGCGCGATCAGTTGCGGCCATGCGTTGATCATCCGCAGCACGCGCTCGGGGAGGGTGTTGGCGTCGCGCTCACGGCCGATTTCGACGGTCAGGCCGTCGCTGTTGACGCTGTCGGACCCGTTGTCGATGTGGACGCTCCATGCGTAGCGCGGCGACAGCGCGACCTGGTCGGGGACCAGCGACAGCCGCGCCAGCCAGCTCTTCAAATCGACGTAGCGCGAAGCCACGTCGCGCTCGCTGCCCACCGGCCCGGACAATTCCGGCAACGGGGTTTCGCTGTCTTCCTCGGCCTCGGCCGGGTTGGCCACGAACAGTTCACCGAAGGTGTTGACGAGGCGCCCGTCGTCCCACGTGCCGAGCACCTGGTGTTCCTCGACCTTCACCACGAGGCGATTGGGCCATTCGCGCCGCACCTGCGCACGACGCACCCATGCAACGCTTTCGACGGCGCGGCGCACGACTTCGAGATCGACCGTGAAGAAGTTGTTGCGCGTGGTGTTGAGGATGCGCGGGATCGCTTCCTGGCGAATCGTCGCAACGTTGACATGGCGGAAAGGTTGAACGGCGGCCGCGCCGACCAGCACATCGGGTTCGACGCGGATCGACTTCAACGCGAACATCGGACGACGCGAAGCCCACGCCGCCGCGCCCACTGCGAACGCGGCGACGGCCACCATCGCGACCGCCAGCGCCGCGAAGTTGAGGATGCGCGGGCTATCCCACATCAGTGATCGTCCTTCGCGGTCGTGGCGCGTACGGATCCATCGGTGGCCGCATCGGAAAGCTTCGCGCGGCGCGTCTTCAGTCGCGCGCTCGCGAGCACCTCGACACACAGGTCCTCGTAACTCAATCCGATGGCGCGCGCGGCCATCGGCACGAGCGAGTGGCCGGTCATGCCGGGCGAGGTGTTGACTTCGAGCAGGAAGGGCTCGGAGTCGCTGGACCTCAACATGAAATCGACCCGACCCCAGCCCTCGCAGCCGATCGCATCGAAGGCTTCGAGCGCGGTCTTGCGGATGCGCGCTGCAAGCTCTTCTGCGACGGGCGCCGGGCACAGATAGCGCGTGTCGTCGGTGAAGTACTTGTTCTGATAATCGTAGTTGCCCGCGGGCGCGACGATCTCGATGATCGGCAGCGCTTCGAGCCGGCCTTCGAGTTCGACGATCGCCACCGTGAGTTCGCGGCCCGCGATGAATTCCTCGGCGAGCACCACGTCGTCGAAGCGAGCGGCCAGCGCATACGCCTCCTGCATCTGCGAATAGCCTGCGACCTTCGAGATGCCGATGGTCGAGCCTTCGTGCGGCGGCTTGACGATCAGCGGCAAGCCCAGCGCGTCGGGTACGCGGCGCAGCTCGGCGCTGTTGAAAGATCGCGCATCGAGCACCGCGTAGCGCGGCGTCTGCAGCCCGTGGTTCTCCCAGATGCGCTTGGTGAAGACCTTGTCCATCGCGACTGCCGACGCCATCACGCCGCTGCCCGTGTACGGGATGCCGAGCAATTCGAGCGCGCCCTGAATCGCGCCGTCTTCGCCGAAGCGTCCATGCAGCGCGATGAAGACGCGCGCGTAGCCCTGCGTCGCGAGGTCTCCGAGCGGACGTTCGGCGGGGTCGAAGGCGTGCGCATCGACGCCCTTGGTGCGCAGGGCCGCGAGCACGCCCTTGCCCGACATCAGCGAGATCTCGCGTTCGGCCGACATCCCGCCCAGCAGCACGCCGACCTTGCCGAAGCCTCTCGGATCGCGCGCGTTCATCGCGCAGCCTCCAGCAGTCGACCCGGAATCGTGCCGATCGAACCGGCGCCCATCGTGATGACCACGTCACCGTCCTTGACGACCCCGAGGATCGCGGCGGCCATCGCATCGATGTCCTCGACGAACACCGGCTCGACGCGACCGGCCACGCGCACCGCGCGTGCGAGCGCGCGACCGTCGGCCGCGACGATAGCCGCCTCGCCTGCGGCATAGACCTCGCCGATCACGAGGGCGTCGGCCGACGACAGCACGCGCGCGAAGTCCTCGAACAGGTCGCGGGTGCGCGTATAGCGATGCGGCTGGAACGCCAGCACGATGCGGCGCCCCGGAAACGCGCCGCGTGCGGCGGCCAGGGTCGCTGCCATCTCGACCGGGTGATGACCGTAGTCGTCGATCAGCGTGAACGACCTGGTCGCCGTGTCGTTCCCGATCGCTCGCGTGATCGACACATCGCCCAGGCGCTGGAAGCGCCGGCCCACGCCGGTGAAGTGCGCGAGCGCTTCGCAGATCGCCGCGTCATCGACGTTCAGTTCGGTCGCGACCGCGATCGCGGCGAGCGCGTTCTGCACGTTGTGTTCGCCGGGCAGATTGAGGGTCACGTCCAGCGGCGGCAAGGTCACACCGTTCTGGCGCGTGACCGTGAAGCGCATGCGGCCGCCTTCGGGGCGCACGTCGTGCGCGCGCACCTGCGCGTCGGGATGCAGGCCGTACGTGGTCAGGGGCTTGGAGATGAACGGCATGATCTCGCGCACGTTGGCGTCGTCGATGCACACCACCGCGGTGCCGTAGAACGGCAGGCGCTGCGTGAATTCGACGAAGGCCTGCTTGAGGCGCGCGAAGTCGTGGCCGTAGGTCTCCATGTGATCGGCGTCGATATTGGTGATCACCGCCATCACCGGCAGCAGGTTGAGGAACGACGCATCCGACTCGTCGGCCTCGACGACGATGAACTCGCCCTGCCCGAGCCGCGCGTTCGCGCCCGCGCTGTTCAGGCGCCCGCCGATCACGAAGGTCGGATCGAGGCCGCCCTGCGCGAGCACCGACGCGACCAGGCTGGTGGTGGTGGTCTTGCCGTGCGCGCCCGCGATCGCGATGCCGCGCTTCAGGCGCATCAATTCGCTCAGCATGACGGCGCGCGGCACGACCGGAATCTTTCTCCGGCGCGCCTCGATCACCTCGGGGTTGTCGGACGCGACCGCGGTCGAGACGACGATCGCATCGGCATCGGCGACATGCGCCGCGTCGTGCCCCTTCTTCACGTCCGCGCCGAACTGCACCAGGCGCTGCGTGGCCGCATTGCTCGCCGTGTCCGAGCCGCTGATGGTGTAGCCGAGGTTGAGCAGCACCTCGGCGATGCCGCTCATGCCGGATCCTCCGATGCCGACGAAATGGATGTGCTTGATACGGTGCTTCACGCCGTCTCCTTGCGCGCGATCGCTTCGATCTCGTCGGCGACGGTGTCGGTGGCGTGCGGCTTGCCGAGCGCGCGTGCGGCTTCGGCCATCGCCTGCAGGCGCTCGCGCGTGAACGAGGCGAGCAACTTCGCCAGCGACTCGGCCGTCAGCGCGTCCTGCGGCAGGTGAACCGCGGCCCCCGCGCGTTCGAGATAGAGCGCGTTGTCGCGCTGATGCGTGGTGGTCGATGCGACGAGCGGCACGAGTACGCTCGCGACGCCCGCGGCGGTCAACTCGCTGACGGTGATCGCGCCGGCGCGGCAGATCACGAGATCGGCGTCGGCATAGCGCGCGGCCATGTCGGCGATGAAGGGCTCGACGATCGCGGCGACACCGACGTCGCGATAGGCGGCGGCGAGCGCGTCGGCATGTTGCGCGCCGGCTTGGTGGATCACGATCGGACGCTCGGCTTCGGCCATGGTCGCCAGCGCGAGCGGCACATGGCGGTTCAAGGTCGCCGCGCCGAGGCTGCCACCCAGCACCAGCACGCGCAGCGGTCCGAGGCGCGACGCGTAGCGTTCAGCAGGCGGCGCGAGCGATGCGATCGCCGCGCGCACCGGGCTGCCGGTCCACACCGCCTTGTCTCCGATCGTCTCGACTGAGCCGGGAAGACCGAACAGCAGTCGCCTTGCGAAGGGCTTCAACGCGCGGTTCGACAGCAGCAGCGCCGAATCGCTGTTCATCAGGGCGAGCGGAATGCGGGTCAATGCGGCCGCGAGGCCGCCGGGGACGGTGACGTAGCCGCCCATGCCGAGCACCGCATGTGGCTTCAGATGCGTGAAGAAGCGCAGGCTCTCGACCAGGCCGCGCGCGAACTGGACCATGCCGCGCAGGGTGTGGGCAATGCCCTTGCCGCGCAGCCCCGCGAACGCGATCGTGTCGAGCGCGATGCCGGCCTCGGGCACGAGCCGGTTCTCCATCCCGTGCGCGGTGCCGAGCCAGCGCACCGCCCAGCCGCGCGCACGCATGGTCTCGGCGATCGCTAAGCCCGGCATGATGTGGCCGCCGGTACCGCCCGCCATGATCAGCAGCGTGCGCGTCATACGCGGCCTCCGCGCATGAGCACACGATTTTCGTAGTCCACGCGAAGCACCAGCGCCAGCGCCAGACAATTGACCAGGATGCCGCTGCCGCCATAGCTCATCAGCGGCAGGGTCAGTCCCTTGGTCGGCAGCAAGCCCAGGTTGACGCCCATGTTGATGAACGCCTGCACGCCGAACCAGATGCCGATGCCCTTCGCG
>JBBQCA010000204.1:0-5308 GCA_038318315.1 Burkholderiales bacterium
CCGGCTTGGCGATTTTCCTTAGACGCGGGTCGGGATAATGCAGGATAGGGAGTAACGCCATAACAACAATACCGACACTGGCCGGAATAATGATTGCGACATCAAACGATTAATCGGAAAATTTCAAGCAGATTGCCAACCCTGCGCATTGCCAACCATAAATCCGCGCGTACAGCGAGGCGGCGTGAATGAAATTCAAAAAAAAGTTTAGCATAGCCAGTCGCTTCGATACCTTCTCGAATTCTCGATCCCAAAGAGACCTGACCGCTCGATTCTTCACATGGGGATCGGCCGTCATCCGGCAAGTGGCCGTTTGTTCCGGTTTGGCGCTCGCGACCTGCGCACAGGCGCAGTCGTCCACTTCACCGGGCGCGTCTCCTTACGACGCGCAGCGCTATCCCAACGCCGGCCAGCCCGCGCCGGTCGAAACGCGACGCGTGCAGACGACCACCGACGTCTTCGTCGCCAACGCGCCCGACACCTATACGATCGTTCGCGGCGACACCTTGTGGGGCATTGCCGGTCGCTTCCTGAAACAGCCATGGCGCTGGCCGCAGATCTGGCAGATGAATCGCGACCAGATCCGCAATCCGCACTGGATCTATCCGGGACAGGTGATCGTCCTCGATCACGCCACCGGCACGATGCGCCTGTCCACCAGCGCAAGCGCCAATGGCACGGTCAAGCTGTCACCGCAGGTGCGGGTCGAGGCGGGTCGCGACGCGATCCCGAGCATTCCTTCCGATGCGATCGAGCCTTACCTCACCCAGCCGTTGATCGTGGAGACCGCGACGATGCTGGACTCGCCGCGCATCGTCGCTGCGAAAGAACGCGTGGTACTCGGCGCCGGTGACATCGCTTACGTGGCCGGCATTACCGACCCGTCGGTCGCCAACTACCAACTGTTCCGTCCCGGTCGTGCGCTCAAGGATCCCGACACCGGAGAGGTCATCGCTTATCAGGCCGACTACCTGGGCACCGCCAACGTCACGCGCGCCGGCAATCCCGCGACGATCACCATCACCACGTCGAAAATGGAAATGGGCGTGGGCGATCGGTTGGTGCCGGCCGCCAAGCCGAGCGTCATCAACTACATGCCGCACGCGCCCGCGCAGCCGATCGCCGGTCGCATCATCTCGATCTACTCCGGCGTGGCCTACGCAGGCAACAACATGGTGGTTGCGATCAATCGCGGCGCTGCCGACGGGCTCGATATCGGGGCGGTCCTCGCGATCAAGAGCTACGGACGCACCATCGTCGACAAGACCAACGGCGCACGCGAAGCTATCACCTTGCCCGAAGAACGCAAGGGCCTGTTGTTCGTGTTCCGCGTCTTCAATCATGTCGCCTACGGCCTCATCACGACCAGCGTCGGCGCGGTCGAGGTCGGCGACTCCGTGACCCAGCCGTAAGTCGGCTCGCGCGATGGCCGCCGACGCCATCGATGCGGACGATCTCGCGGCGTGGGTGCGACTCACGTCGATTCCGGGTGTCGGACCTGCAAGCTGCCGTGCGCTGCTCACGGCATTCGGCCTTCCAGACGCGATTTTCTCCGCAACGCGCGAGCAGTTGCTGCACGTCGTGGCCCCCGCGATCGCCGACGCGCTTCGCGCACCACCCGATGCCTCGCTGGTCGACCTCGTCGCGCGCACGCAGGCATGGAGTCGCGAGGCGGGCAATCACGTGCTCACCCTCGCCGATCCGCGTTATCCGAAGAGCCTGCTCGAAATCACCGACCCCCCGCCGCTGCTCTATGCGAAAGGCCGCGTCGAATACCTGAATGGATCTGCACTCGCCATCGTCGGCAGCCGCAACGCCACCGCGCAGGGACTGATCGATGCGCGTCGCTTCGCCGAAGCGCTCGCGGCGGCGGGCCAGACCATCGTCAGCGGACTCGCGGCCGGCATCGATGCGGCCGCGCATCAAGGCGCGCTCGACGCGGGCGAGCGCGGCGGATCGACCATCGCGGTAATCGGCACCGGGCCCGACGTGGTCTATCCGTCGGCGCATCGCGCGCTCGCGCATCGCATCGCCGAGCACGGCCTCATCGTCGGCGAGTTCCCGCTCGGGGTCGCGGCCGCCGCGCATCACTTCCCCAGGCGCAATCGCGTCATCGCGGGCCTGTCGCGCGGCGTCCTCGTGGTCGAGGCGGCGGCGCGTTCGGGTTCGTTGATCACCGCGCGCCTGGCCGCCGAATGTGGGCGCGACGTGTTCGCGATTCCCGGCTCGATCCATTCGCCGCTGTCCAAGGGGTGCCATCAACTGATCCGTCAAGGCGCCAAGCTGATCGACTCGGTGAACGACATCCTCGAGGAATGGGGCGCCGCGCAGTCCCCCGGCACGGTCGCGGTCGCCGCTTCGCCGCCCGTTCGAGACGCGACAGAACGCGACGATGCGCGCTTGCTCTCGAAACTCGGCTTCGACCCGGTCACGGCCGACGATCTCGCCCAGCGCGCCGGTTACTCGGCGGCGCAGCTTGCAGCAAAATTGCTCGATCTCGAACTTGCGGGCCACATTGCGCGTCTACCGGGAGGCCGTGTCCAGCGTTTGGTCAAGTAGGCCGCAAGCGGCACGCACGCTAACGCGCAGCGGCGTTGCGCGAAAATGCGGGCAAGCGTTGCATCCATCACGATGTCTCGCCTTTGAACTTGAACCGATTTCCTTCACGGGTTACATTGCCGGCACATGTTCGAAATCCTCGTTTATCTCTACGAGACCTATTACCGGCCCGATGCGTGCCCCGATGCGGGTACGCTCGCGAAGAAACTCTCCGCCGCCGGTTTCGAAGGCGACGAGATCAATAGCGCCTTGTCGTGGCTTTCGGGTCTGGCCACGGTCACACAGACAACGGTTCCGGTCGCATACGCCGAAAGGTCATCGTTTCGCGTGTATGTCGATCAGGAATACGAGCGCCTGGGTGCCGAGTCGATCGGCTTTCTCTCGTTCCTCGAATCGGCCGGAGTGCTCAATCCCCTGCTGCGCGAGATCGTCATCGATCGCGCGCTTGCGACCGATGAACGACCGGTCTCGCTCGAGTCGCTCAAGGTCATCGTGTTGATGGTCTTCTGGAGTCAGGGCGAAGAGCCCGACGCGTTGATCCTCGAGGAACTTCTCGAAGACGGCGCGCCGCGTCAGATGCATTGACGCGAAGTTTGCGCGGCGGTCGGTGCGGTTGCGGCGGCAATGCTGCCAACAATCGTGGCCGCAGCTTCCTCATTTACGGCAGCAAAATTCTTGCGCGTATGATGCCGGCCTGATTCAGGGTCCGCATCGCATCTGTGTCGCGTCTGTATCGGACCCACGCGCGCCCCATCCTCTTTCGTCGGACATCACCCCAAAACCGCGCATGCCGTTTCGTACTGCGTTGTTGTCCAACGATCTTTCTTCAGCAGGTGAAATGAGCAAGGCACTCATCATTGCCGAGAAGCCCTCTGTCGCCAGCGACATCGCTCGCGCATTGGGCGGCTTCAAGAAGCACGACGATTATTTCGAGTCGGACGACTTCGTCCTGTCGTCGGCGATCGGCCATCTGGTCGAGATCGCCGCGCCCGAGGAGTACGACGTCAAGCGCGGCAAGTGGAGCTTCGCGAACCTGCCCGTGATCCCGCCGCACTTCGATCTCAACCCGATCGCCAAGACCGAGTCGCGCCTGAAGTTGTTGAGCCGCCTGATCAAGCGCAAGGACGTCGATCGCCTGATCAATGCCTGCGACGCGGGCCGCGAAGGCGAACTGATCTTCCGCCTGATCGCACAACACGCGAAGGCCAAGCAGCCGGTCCAGCGCCTGTGGCTGCAGTCGATGACGCAAGGCTCGATCATCGACGGCTTCGCGCATCTGAGAAGCGATGAGCAGATGCATCCGTTGGCCGATGCGGCACGCAGCCGATCCGAAGCCGACTGGATGATCGGCATCAACGGCACCCGCGCGATGACCGCGTTCAACTCCAAGGGCGGCGGATTTTTTCTGACCACCGTGGGTCGCGTGCAGACGCCGACCCTGTCGATCGTGGTTGAGCGCGAGGAGAAGATCAAACGCTTCGTGTCGCGCGAGTATTGGGAAGTGCAGGCCGAATTCGTGGCCGCCGCGGGCACCTATCCGGGCCGCTGGTTCGATCCGAAATTCAAGCGCACCGGCGAGGACCCCGATCAACGCGATTCGCGCCTGTGGGGCAAGCCAGCGGCCGATTCGATCGTCGCCGCGTGTCGCGGCAAGCTCGGTACTGTCACCGAAGAAGCCAAGCCTTCGACGTCGATGTCGCCGGGGCTGTTCGATCTGACGACCTTGCAGCGCGAAGCCAACGGCCGCTTCGGCTTCTCGGCCAAGAACACGCTCGGTCTGGCACAGGCGCTCTACGAGCGCCACAAGGTGTTGACCTATCCGCGTACCGACAGCCGTCATCTGCCCGAGGACTATGTGGGCACGGTGAAGGAAACGCTGACGATGCTGAAAGAGTCGAACAACTATCACCAGGCCGCGTCGCTGGTGATCAAGAATCAATGGGTCAAGCCCAACAAACGCATCTTCGACAACTCGAAGATCAGCGATCACTTCGCGATCATCCCGACCTTGCAGGCGCCGAAGAATCTTTCGGAGCCCGAGCAGAAGTTGTACGACCTGGTGGTCAAGCGCTTCCTCGCGGTGTTCTTTCCGCCCGCCGAATTCCTCGTGACCACACGCGTGACCGAGGTCGCGGGTCATCAGTTCAAGACCGAAGGCAAGGTGCTGGTCTCGCCCGGCTGGTTGCAGGTCTATGGCAAGGAAGCCCAGGGGGAGGACGAGAACCTGGTCGCGGTCGCGCCCGGCGAGAAGCCGATCACCGAGAAGATCGAAGCGATCGGCCTCGTGACCAAGCCGCCGGCGCGCTACAACGAAGCGACCTTGCTGTCCGCAATGGAGGGTGCGGGCAAGCTGATCGATGACGACGACCTGCGCGAAGCGATGGCCGGCAAGGGGCTCGGCACGCCTGCGACGCGCGCGGCGATCATCGAAGGCCTGCTCTACGAGAAGTACATGGTGCGCGAAGGGCGCGACCTGATTCCGACCGCGAAGGCGTCGCAGTTGATGACGCTGTTGCGCGGACTCGACGTGACCGAACTGACCGCGCCCGAGCTGACCGGCGAGTGGGAGCACAAGCTCGCACTGATGGAAAAAGGGAAGATGAGTCGCGACGCCTTCATGCGCGAGATCGCGCAGATGACGCAGATCATCGTCAAGCGCGCCAAGGAATACGACAGCGACACCATCCCGGGCGACTACGCGACCCTGAAGACGCCGTGCCCGAATTGCGGCGGCAAGGTGAAGGAGAAC
>JBBQCA010000205.1:0-5300 GCA_038318315.1 Burkholderiales bacterium
GTCGCAGCGTTTTCGCTGGGCCTTCGGGGCGATGCAGATCCTCAAGCGGCGCTGGAACTGGTTGTGGGGGCGCCAGGATGCGGCCCGGAAGGGTGCCGCACGCAACGGCAAGCCCATCGTCAAGCCACGCGGCCTGACCGCAGGCCAGCGCTTCCACTTCCTCACCGGCTGGTTCTCGTGGTTCGCCGATGCGCTGCACCTGTTCTTCACGCTGGCTTCGCTGGCGTGGACCGTCGGTATGCTGCTCAACCCCGAGAACTTCAGCCTGCCGCTCGACCTGTTCGTGATTCCCGTGCTCGGCTTCTTCGTGCTGAAGGCATGGTTCGGTCCGTCGCTCTATCGCGCACGGGTGCCTTGCGGGTGGCGCGACGTGATCGGCGCATCGATCGCGTCGATGGCGTTGTCGCACTCGATTGCGCGCGGAATCATCGCGGGCCTGATCCAGAAGCAGGGTACGTTCGTCGTTACGCCCAAGAACTGGCAGACCGGCAAGAAGCGAAATGCATTGGCGTGGCTGGGTGCGGTTCGCGAAGAAACGCTGATGGCGTTCGCGATCATTCTCGCCATCGGCAGCGTGCTGGCCCTGATGCCGACGCAGTACGAAAGTCTGCTGTGGGTCGGCATCCTCGCGACGCAATCGATTCCCTATCTCTCGTCGCTCGCGTGCGCGCTGATCTCGGCTTATGCGCCGCGCCGGAACATTCGACCGGTAGGCATCGAAGAGAGCGGCGATCTGCACGCGGTCGAAATGGCGGCGGTGGCGAACATTGGCGCGAACATCGGCTCGAACGTGGGCGCGATTCGCGCGAAGGCTTGATCGCACGCGCGATGCGGTCGGGTTCCGGGTGGGCGCCACCTCTCGTCGCATGCGTGTTTTCGGCTCTGCTCTGCATCGCCGAATGCGCGAGTGCCGAGGAGGCGCGCTATGAAGTCGTGGTCGAGGCGCCGGGCAATCTCAAGTCGCTGGTCGACAGCAACCTCAGCCTGATTCGCTGGCGCGACGCCGATGGGCGCCGTGGGCGCATCGATGCCGATCAATTGCGGCGACTCTTCGACCAGGGCAAGGACGAGATCGAGCGCCTGATCGCGACCGAAGGCTATTACGCGCCGACCGTCACGGCCGAGCTCGAACAGAATGGCGATCGCTGGATCGCGCGCTATCGCATCGAACCCGGTGACATCACGACCGTGGCCGGCGTCGATCTTCAATTCGTGGGCCCGATCAAGGAGGCGCCCGCGGGCGAGCCTCCCGATATCGATGCGTTGCGCGAGCGATGGACGCTGCAAACGGGCGATGTCTTCAGGCAGGGCGAATGGGAGGCGAACAAGCGGCGCCTTTTGCAAGGGCTCCTGATCCGCACCTATCCGTTCGCCACCATCACGCGCAGCGAGGCCGAGGTCGATGTGCGCAGCTCCAGGGCGAAGCTGACGGTGGTGATCGCAAGCGGCCCGGCAGTGCGCTTCGGACCACTGCAGACGACAGGATTGAAGCGCTACCCGTCCGAGACGATTCGCAATCTCGATCCTATCGATCTGGGCGAACTCTATTCGCAGGAAAAGATTTTCGAGTTCCAGCGGCGCCTGAACAACAGCGGCTATTTTTCGCGCGTCGAAGTCAGCATCGAAGCCGCCGCCGACCCCGGCACCGATCCGCGCTCTCCATTCGTGCAACCGTCGTCCGACAGCAGCGACGTGCCGGCCGCGACCGCGGACGGGACTAGCGTACCGGCTGTACCGAGCGACGCGTCGTCGGCTGCGTCGTCGTCCGCGCTGTCGTCCGCGCCGTCGTCCATTCCTCCGCCCACGCCGCTTCTTACTCCACTGCCGCGCGAAGTCACGCTGCCGGTGCGCGTGGTCGTCGAAGAAAACAAGTCGAAGCAATTGTCGGTGGGCCTCGGCCTCTCCAGCAACTCGGGGCCGCGCGCTTCGCTGGGCTACAACTTCATCGGCTTTCTCGGCGGCGCCAAGCAACTGCGCACGACGCTCGCGGTCGATCGTCTGAAACAGGCACTCGGCGCCGACCTGATCTTCCCGACGACCCAGGCCGGAAGTCGGTATTCGATTTCGTCCTTCGCCAAGCGCGAAGACGTGCAGGGCGAAGTCACGCGCGGCGCGGGCCTCTCGGCCAAGCGCGCCTGGGGTCCCGAGGCCACCGAACGCTTCACCTCGATCGATTATCTGTACGAGCAGAAGGAGGTGGCGAACATTCCGCAGACCTCGACGCAGACGCTGGGTGCGACCTACGGCGTGACGTTCCGGCGCACCGACAACCTGCTCACGCCGACCATCGGCTACATCGCGAGCGGACAGGTCGGCGCGGGCGTTCGATTGAAGACCGGTGAGCCATACACCCGTGTTTACGGCAAGGCGATTCGCTACCAGCCGATCGGCGTCGACAACACGCTGATCGTGCGCGGCGAATTCGGCGCGGTCGCGGGCAAGACCACCGAGACCCTGCCGTCGGCCTTGCTGTTTCGCGCCGGCGGCGACGGCTCGGTGCGCGGCTATGGATACCAGAGCCTCGGCGTCGAACAGGCCGACGCGATCGTCGGCGGACGTTATCTCGCGACCGGCGCGATCGAAGGCATTCACTGGCTGGGGCCGCGCTATCCGAACTACGGTGTCGCACTTTTCATCGATGCGGGCAACGCGGGCAACCGTTTCTCCGACCTCAAGCCGGTCATAGGCTACGGCGTCGGTGCGCGCTGGCGCAGCCCGGTCGGCACCCTCGATCTCGATGTCGCGCGCGGCGTCCAGAACGGTTCGACGCGCATTCACTTCTCGCTCGGGGTGTCGTTTTGAACGAGCCCGACGATCCCTCGATGCAGGAGACGAATGCGTCGGCCGATATGGCGACGAGTATGCCGACGAAGGCGCCGCGCTCGCGCGCGCGCCGCATCGCGCGCGCCGCAGCGTGGTCGGTCGCCGGCCTGTTCGGTCTCCTGGTCCTCCTGGTCGCGATCGGTGCGTGGCTGCTCGGGCGCGAGGCAACCTTGCAGCGCCTCGTGGTCGAGGCGGAGAAGGCGCTGCACGGACAATTGACGATCGAGGGCGTGACCGGATCGATCTACGACCGCGTCGCGTTCGAGCGGCTCGTGTTCCGCACCGAGACGCAGGTGATCACGATCGAGAAGGGTTCGCTGAGTTATGCGTTGGAACCGTTCGCGCGACGCTTCACGATCGGCGATGCGCACGCGAAGAAGCTCACCATCGCGATCATCGGCAAGTCCGACGAGCCCACCAACGAGCCCGACACGCTCGAACTGCCGGCATCGATGCGCATCGACACGCTGCGCATCGATGCGCTGCACGTCGACACCATAGCCATCGTGCAGAAGGAAGCGATGACGTCGTTGACCGACGCCGACCTCCGCGGCCGATACGCATTCGAGAATGGCCGCAAGCGCTGGATCATCGAGAGCATCGCCGTGAAGAGTCCGTGGGGCGCGGCTTCGGGAAATGCCTCGCTGACAGCGACCAGACCGTTTGCGATCGAGGCCCGCCTGTTTGCCGAAGGCAGGGCTTTCGACGTGCCGTACCGCGCACCGCTCGTCATCGCGGGCAAGCTCGCCGACCTGCAGTTGTCCTCGGACTTCTCGCTCTCCGATCCGCAAGCCCAGCCGCTCGCGGGTCGTGCCAGCGCGCGCGTATTGCCGTTTCGCGATCAACCGATCGCCGACGCGATGCTGCATGTCGCAGGCATCTCGCCGAAGCGATGGAAGACCGATCTGCCCGAGGCCGACATCGCGGTCGATGCGAGCATCGTGCCGCTCGACGGGCCCTTGCCGAACCCGGCGCCCGGCGCAGATGCGGGGAGCCATCCATTCCGCGGCACGGTGCGCATCGTCAATGGCGCGCCCGGCAGCATCGATCGCGATCGCATACCCGTCGCTGCGTTGAACGCGGACCTGACGGGCGATTCGCTGTCGCTGGTCTTCTCGCGCATCGCCGCGGACCTCGGCGCGGCCGGGCACGTGAACGGCAAGGGCAGCTATGTGTTTGCGAACGGTGGTACGCCGTCGTTCGATGGCGCGGTTCGCGCGCTCGATCTGCGCGCGATCCACGGCAAGTTGATCGCGTCGAAGTTCGCGGGACCGCTCGCGGTCAGCCGTCGCGAGGGCATCATTCACATCGACACCACGCTGGCCGACGCGGGTCGCAGCGTGAAGTTGCGCGGCGAGCTGGAAGGCCAGGACGAAGGTACGCAGATTCGCATCGCCGAAGCGCGCGTCGTTCTGGGCGCCAGTCGCGTCGCGGCATCGGGTACGGTCGATCTCGCGAAGAGCCGCCCCTTCGATCTGAAAGGCGAGGTCGCCCATCTGAATCCGCGCGACTTCGGCGACTTTCCCAAGGCCGATGTCAATGCGGCGTTCAAGCTCGCGGGCACGATGGGTGCGCCCGCGACCGCGCGCAATCCGCAAGTCTTTCGCGTTGCCGCCGACCTTCGCGTCGAGCCGAGCCGCGTGATGGACCGGCCGGTGGCGGGCACGGTGATCGCGACCATCGACGGCGCCATCGCGGACAAGCCGGGCGCGCGACCGAAGGGAGAGCCCGCGGTCACGATTCGCCAGATCGCGAATGCCAACATCGCACTCGCATTCGGCGCCAATCGTGTCGATGCGCAGGGAGACTTCGGACGCCCGCAGGACCGCCTGAAATGGAACGTGGATGCGCCGCGACTCGCCGATCTGGGCGCGGGCATAGCAGGCTCGCTGAAGGGCCAGGGTTTCCTGGGTGGCGCGTTCGCCGAGCCATCGATAGACTTCACGATCGCTGGGGACGACCTGCGGGTCAGCAAGTCGATCGCAAGCGCGTCGGGCAACGCAGCGACGACCGCAACGACCTACACCCTCAAGACGCTCAGGGGCCAGGGACGACTGCTCGCCGGTCCCCGCGGTGTTCTCGATGCCGACATTGCGCTGACCGAGTTTCGCGACGGCCCCGGCCCGACGCCCACCGTGCAGGCCGCTGAAGGTCACGTCAAGGGCACGCGCGATGCGCACACGCTCACGCTCACGGCGCGAAGCGATCGCTTCGACATCACGACCACCGCGCACGGCAGCCTCGAAGACCAGAGCGCGTGGCGCGGCATCATCGACACGCTGGACAGTCGCGGCCGCGTGCCGTTTGCGCTCGCAAGCCCGGCGACCTTGCTGGCGAGGAAGGACAGGATCGACCTCGGTGCGACCCGACTGAAGTTCAACGAAGGGCAGGTCGATCTTCAGCGACTCACCTACAGCGACGGACAGATCGCGACCGCCGGCAGTGCGACCGGATTTCCGCTTGCGATCGTGGGGACG
>JBBQCA010000206.1:0-5272 GCA_038318315.1 Burkholderiales bacterium
GCGAAAGAATTCCAGCGCGAGCAGCAGATCGCGGAACGCGAGTTGCGGCTTGCCGAGCCCGAGGAAAGCAATCGCGCGCCAAAGGCGAATGTAATGTTCGTCGCACGGTTCGAGCGCATCGGACTCGCCCAGCGCACGATCGAAAGACTTGATGGCCGCCACCATATCGCGCTCGACCAAATGCAACGCGCCATGCACCCCATGAAAGAGCTGCAGCAGGCGGCGGCGCGCCGCGGTGTGTTGCGTCGAATGCGAGAGGGCGGCACGTGCCTTGGCGAGATGCCCTCGCGCGACTCTGATGTTGGCGATTCGTACCGCACTGCTGGCCGCGATCAGGTGCGCGAAGATGCGATCGTCGGTCGGCGACGTGGCGCAGGTGGCCAGATAGTTCTCCGCGATCGCGGCGGTCTCGATCGGAGAGCAGGGATGATTCAGCCACGCGGCCTCGAGCGTCGCATC
Organism: Burkholderiales bacterium; assembly: GCA_038318315.1. Lineage (GTDB taxonomy): Bacteria > Pseudomonadota > Gammaproteobacteria > Burkholderiales > Burkholderiaceae_D > CAHJXF01. The sequence continues at coordinate 460 of JBBQCA010000206.1, forward strand.
GAGTGCGCGCTCCTGGACGAGCGTATGAACCGCGTTCATCGGCTCGCGATGATTCGCGAAGGGGGCGCTCGATCGAGCATGGCGAATCCAGAAGCCAGGTTCTCACTCATCGACACGACCCAGGATCAGAAACTCCATCAACGCCTTTTGCGCATGCAGGCGATTCTCCGCCTCGTCCCACACCACGCTCCGCGGTCCGTCGATCACCGATGCATCGACCTCTTCGCCGCGATGGGCCGGAAGGCAATGCATGAACAGCGCCTGTGGTTTCGCAGCATCCATCATTTCGTCATCGACCCGCCAGTCCGCGAAAGCCTTCTTGCGCGACTCGTTCTCGGCTTCGAAGCCCATGCTGGTCCAGACATCGGTCGTCACGAGATCGGCCCCACGACATGCATCGACAGGATTTGCGAATTCTTGATGGTGCGCTTCGCCGACCAGGCCGGCGCGCTCGGGTTCGACTTCGTATCCGGGCGGGGTCGAGACATGGACCGTGAAGCCCAGCCTTTCGGCCGCCTGCAGCCAGGTGTTGCAGACGTTGTTCGAATCGCCGATCCACGCGATGGTCGCGCCCGCGATGTCGCCGTGATGCTCGATGAAGGTGAAGATGTCGGCCAGGATCTGGCAGGGATGATATTCGTTGGTCAGGCCGTTGATGACCGGCACGCGTGAATTCGCGGCGAACAGTTCGATGCGCGCCTGCTCGAAGGTGCGGATCATCACCAGGTCGACCATGCGGCTGATCACGCGCGCGGTGTCTTCGATCGGTTCGGCACGGCCGAGCTGCGAGTCGCCGGTGGTCAGGTTGATCACCGAGCCGCCCATCTGGTACATGCCGGCCTCGAACGACACGCGCGTACGCGTCGACGCCTTCTCGAACACCATCGCGAGCGTGCGATCGCTCAGCGGCTGATAGGTGACGTAGCGCTTGAAGCGATCCTTGATGATGCGCATGCGCTCGAACAGGTGCGCATAGTCGTCACGCGAGAAGTCGTTGAATTGCAGGTAGTGCCGAATCGTCATGATGCGGATGCCGGATACATTGCGCGTAGCCGCCGTTCGTGGCGGCGGCGTTGCGGGAAGGGCGGCTCAGGCCGCCTTGGGTTCAGCCTGCTGCGAAAGGAATTCTCGGATCACCTTCGTCACGGCTTCGGCCAGCAGGGAAGCCTCTTCGGCGTTGATGACGAGCGAAGGCAGAAGGCGCACCACGCGCTCCTGCGTGACGTTGATGAGGACGCCGTAGTCTTCGGAGAAGTCGAGCGCGCGCTTGACGACGTCGGCACACGGACATGCAAGCTCGATGCCGAGCATCAGTCCGCGTCCGCGAATCTCGAGCACGCCCGCGACCGATGCGAGCCCGCGCTGGAGCGCGGAGCGCAGCGACTGACCGGTCACCTCTGCGTTGGTCAGCAGTTGCTCATCCTCGATCACCGCGATCGTCTCGAGCGCGGCGCGGCATGCAAGCGGATTGCCGCCGAAGGTCGTGCCGTGATTGCCGGGCCCGAAGACCTTGGCCGCTTCGCCCATCGCGATCACGGCACCGATCGGCACGCCGCCGGCGAGCCCCTTGGCCATCGGCACCACGTCCGCCTGAATGCCGGCCCACTGATGCGCGAACCATTTGCCGGTGCGGCCCATGCCGCACTGGACCTCGTCGATCATCAACAGCCAGCCCTTCCGATCGCAGATCGCGCGCGCCGCTTTCAGGTACTCCACGCGCGCCGGCGTGATGCCGCCTTCGCCCTGGATCGCTTCGAGGAAGACGGCGACGACGTTGGGGCGCTCGGCGGCTACGCGCTCGAGCGCGGCGACGTCGTTCAGCGGCACGCGCACGAAACCCGGCACCAGCGGCTCGAAGCCCTTCTGCACCTTGGCATTGCCGGTCGCCGACAGGGTCGCGATCGAGCGACCATGGAAGGCGTTCTCGTAGACCACGATCTCGGGATTCTCGATGCCGCGATCGTGACCGTATTTCCGCGCGATCTTGAGCGCCGCCTCATTCGCTTCGAGGCCCGAGTTGCAGAAGAACACGCGATCCATGCCCGACAGTTCGGCGAGCTTGTCGGCCAGCGTCTCCTGCAGGCGGATCTTGTAGATGTTGGACGTATGGATCAGCTTCGATGCCTGATCCGCAATCGCGGCGACCAGGCGCGGATGGCCGTGGCCGAGCGTATTGACGGCGATGCCCGCGAGCCCGTCGAGATACTTGCGATCGTTTTCGTCCCACAGCCACACGCCCTTGCCGTGCGTCAGATACACGGGAAGATTCGCGTAGGTGTTCATCAGATGCGAGCTTGGATTGGTCTGGTTCATGCGGATCGCGTAGGGCCGAAAAGTGGATGGGGGATGTTAAGCGATTTGCCTCTGGCTGACATCCGGGACCTCCCGCAGGCCGGTGCGCAGATACAGCAGCGTGACCAGAGCGAACACGATCGCGCTCATGCCCGCGAAAGTCTCGCGCATGCCGAAGGCCTCGGCCGCGTGTCCCGCCGCGAGCGCGCCCAGCGGCGCCGCGGCCACCGTGAAGAAACGCATCGTGGCGGTCATGCGGCCGAGCATGCCGTCGGGTGTGACGGCCTGGCGCAGGCTCGCGTAGTTGATCCAGTAGAGGGTGACGCCGAAGTCGAACACGAAGAGCGCTGCGCCGAGCGACGCGAAGGCGTGATCGGTCCTGGGCATCAGCGCCAGCATCAGCCACGCCAGCGCCGAGCACATCACGCCCAGCAGGATAGGCACACCGGTGCCGAAGCGCCGCGTCGCGTGGCGGGCCAGCATCGCGGACACCAGCGCGCCCGCACCTCCGACCATGTGCGCAGCACCCAATTCGCCCGCGGACAGGCCGAGTTCGCGCGTCGCGTACAGCGTCTGCAGCGTCATCCATCCCTGGAAGATCACGAACCACGAGGTCGACACCAGCGTCAACGGGCGCAGGATCGGATGCTTGAGCACGAGTGCGAGGCCTTCGCGGATCTCGCGCGCGACCGACGCGTCGCCGGTCTTCGCGGGAAGAGCCTCGACGTGCCGGATGCGCGCGAGCAAGGACAGCGACACCACGAAGCTGATGCAGTCGAACAGGATGGCGATAGGCGCCGTCAGCCACTGGATCAACAGACCGGCAAGGCCGGGTCCGGTCAGGCGCGCCGTCGATTCGCTGGCGATGAAAAGGCTGTTGGCTGCAATCAGCCGGTCTCGTCCGGCAAGTTGCGTCAGATAGACCTGCGCGGCGCTGCCGACGAAAACGAACACCGTGCCGAGGACGAAGCCGACGGCGTACATCAGCGGCATGGTCAGCACGCCGAGCCAGGTCGCCACCGGGATCGCGAGCAGCGCGACGCAGATCATCGCTTCGCAGATCATCATGATCGGCAGCTTGCGAACGCGATCGATCAGCACGCCCGCGTGCAGCGAGAAGAGCGAGAACGGCAGGGCTTCGAGCGCGACCAGCAGGCCCATCTGGCGCGGCGTGGCATCGAGCATCGTGATCGCGGTCAGCGGCAGCGCAAGCATCGTGATCTGCCCGCCGAAGCTGGTCACGCTGGACGACAGCCACATCAGGCGGAAGTCGCGATGCGCGAGCAGACCCGCGCGCCAGAGCACGAAGAATCGCTGCATGAGTTTGTGGTTCGTTGCGTCCATCACCGCACCATCCTTGTTCTTGTCTGCGCTCCTGGCGCCGCGACCGGCAACGCCTGCTTGCGGCATCGAGGGAGCGAGACGATCGCTATAATTTCGTCCCCATGCCCGGTCCCACGACGCCCAAAGAACTGATCATCAAGGGCGTCACCAACAGCGGCGCGACCTTTCGCCCCAGCGACTGGGCCGAACGACTGTGCGGCGTTCTCGCTGTCTATCAACCCGAGCCCATCGCACGACGAGGGCCGGTTCTGGGCTACTCGCCTTACGTACAGCCCATCCTGATCGGCGGCGTCCGCGCCGTGGTGGTCGACGCGCGCCTGTACGATCTCGAACCCCGCGCCTGGGATTTCGTGACCGGCTTCGCGCGCGACAACGACCTCGTCACGATGGATGCCTCCGACCTCGTCACCGCACCGACACTTCCGGAAATTCCTCCCGCCGCAGGTTGATCATCCGAAACTCAGGCGAAAAAAAAGCGCACCTGGTGTGCGCTTTTTCATTCGGGCCTCAGCCCGCAATTCATGCGGACGGGCTCAAGCGTTGAGCGCCTTCACGGCTGAAGCAAGTCGGCTCTTGTGTCGCGCCGCCTTGTTCTTGTGAATGATCTTCTTGTCTGCGAATCGATCGATGATGCTGGTGGACTTGCGAAACTGCTCTGCGGCGACGCCCTTGTCGCCGGCGGCGATCGCCTTGCGGACCGCCTTGATGGCAGTGCGCAGCGCCGATCGAAGGCTCGAGTTGTGAGCGTTCTGCTCCGCGCTTTGACGGGCGCGCTTTTTTGCTTGTGCGGTATTGGCCATGAATGTCTATATGTTGGGGTACGAAATGCGCGAGCTGCCGAAGCGCATGCGCGCGAACTGCTCGGACCTGCGGCGGCGCGGGGCGCCAGCGATGAAACTGAAAACGTGTGAACGCAACAGAGCCGCGCATTCTAGCGACCCGGGCCGAAAAACGCAAACGCGATTTGGAGGACCGCCACAACCACGCCGCACGCGGTCCGACGCACGGGACCGCGGGATGCCGGCGGCAACGCGAGCCGAACGCATCTCTATAATCCGCGCATGAATCTGCTTCGCGTGCTGGCCACCGTCAGCGGCATGACGATGGTTTCGCGCGTGACCGGGCTCATTCGCGAGAACCTGATGGCGCGCATCTTCGGCGCGAGCGTCGCGACCGA
>JBBQCA010000207.1:0-5257 GCA_038318315.1 Burkholderiales bacterium
TGGATGCGCGTGTTCATCTCCAGGAAATAGGCTTCGCCGGTCTTCTCGTCGTAGACGAACTCGACGGTTCCGGCGCCTTGATAGTTCACCCGCTGCGCAAGCCTGATCGCCGCTTGCGCCAGGCTTTGCCGCAATGTGTCGACGATGAATAATGAGGGCGCCTCCTCGATCAGCTTCTGATGCCGACGTTGCGTGGAGCAGTCGCGTTCACCCAGATGGACCACGTTGCCGTGCGCGTCGGCGAGGATCTGGATCTCGATGTGACGCGCGCTCTCGATGAACTTCTCCATGTAGAGCGTCGCGTCGCCGAATGCAGCGTTTGCCTCCGACGCTGCGGATTCCATGGCGCCGGCCAGCTCCTCGGGCCGGCGCACGAGGCGCATGCCGCGGCCTCCGCCTCCTGCGCTCGCCTTGAAGAGGAAGGGATAGCCGATGCGTTCGGCTTCTGCACGGGCATGTTCGACCGAGGTGACGCGGTCGGAACCCGGGACGCGCCTAACGTTGGCCGCGTCGGCCAGCCGCACGGCCGTCAGCTTGTCGCCCATTGATTCGATCGCTGCCGGCGATGGCCCGATGAAAGTCAGGCCGTTCTCCGCGCACATCCGCGAGAAGGCGGCGCGCTCCGAGAGAAATCCGTAGCCCGGATGCAGTGCCTCGCAACCCGTTCCCAACGCCGCGGTGATCAAGGCTTCAGGCAAGAGATAGCTCTGGGACGCCGGGGCCGGACCGATGCAGATGGCGCGCGTGGCCAGCCTTGCAGCGAGCGTGTCACGGTCCGCCATCGAGACACCGACGACGCTCTCGATGCCCAGCGCCTCGCATGCGCGGATGATGCGCACCGCGATTTCGCCACGATTCGCGACGAAGATGCGCTTGAAAGGAGGCTTGGTCATGATGCGATGGTCAGTCGCGCGCGATCACGATCAGCACCTGATTGAATTCGACCAACGTCGCATTCTCGGCCTCGATCCGTACGACCGTGCCGTCCGCGTCGGCATGAAGCGTCTTGAACAGTTTCATGACTTCGATCACGCCGACGTCGTCGCTGGCCTTTACTCGCTGCCCCACTTCGACGAACGACTTTTCCCCCGGCGACGCCGCTCGGTAGAACGTGCCTATCATGGGGGCGCGGACGGCGAACTCGTTCGCCGCGAGCGCGCCCTCGGTCGCCGGCTGCGAACGGGACTCGGCGACCGGCGATGCGGCCTGTGGGGCAGCGACCGGCGCTGCCGCCGCGACCTCGCGCGGGCCCGAACGCTGCATGGCTTCTCCGGAACCTCCGCGATGCACGTGCAGCCGAAATCCCCCGTAGACGATTTCGATCTCGTTGAGGTGTGGCGCATCCTCGATGATGCCGATGATGTCCTTGACGTCCTTGTGTGTCAGTTCCATGTAGATTCGATCCGGAGAATGGGCGTGGGAGAGTGCGTTCAGGCTGCGACGCCGCCGTAGGGGATCTTCTCGTCGCTGAACCGCCGCACACGGATGTTGGCCTGCTCCCCATGCGCGGTCATGCCCTCGATGGCGCAAAGGCGCGAGCAGTACCGTCCGATCATGGCGGACGCCTCGTCCGTCAGGACGCGCTGGTACGTGCAGGTCTTGATGAACTTGCCCACCCACAGGCCGCCCGTGTAGCGCGCCGCCCTTCCCGTAGGCAGCGTGTGATTCGTGCCAATCACCTTGTCGCCATAAGCGACGTTCGTGCGATGACCCAGGAACAGCGCGCCATAGTTGCGCATGTTCTTCAGGAAGTAGTCGGGGTCTCTCGTCATCACCTGCACGTGCTCGCTCGCGATACGGTCTGCCTCCTGAACCATCTCTTCATACGAATCGCAGACGATCACTTGGCCGTAGTCGCGCCACGAAGCCCCCGCGGTTTTCGCCGTTGGCAGGATCTCGAGCAGACGGGCAACCTCGTCCATCGTGGCTCGCGCCAGCTTCTCGGAATTGGTCAGCAGGATCGCGGGTGTATTGAAGCCGTGTTCCGCCTGTCCCAGGAGGTCGGTTGCGCACAGCTCCGCGTCGACCGTGTCGTCGGCGATGACGAGCGTCTCGGAAGGCCCCGCGATCAGATCGATGCCGATGCGTCCGAACAACTGACGCTTCGCTTCCGCGACGAAGGCGTTGCCCGGCCCGACGACCATCGGAACCGACTTGATGCGGTCGGTCCCGATCGCGAATGCGCCGATCGCCTGGACGCCACCGAGAGTGTAGATCTCGTCGGCGCCGCCCAGATGCATGGAGGCCACGACGGCAGCCAGGGGCTTCCCGTTGAAGGTCGGCGATGACGCTGCGATCCGCTTCACGCCGGCGACCTTGGCCGTCACCACTCCCATGTGGGCCGAGGCGACGAGCGGAAATTTTCCGCCGGGTACGTAGCATGCGACGCTCTCTACTGGCATGTTCTTGTGGCCGAGCACGATGCCGGGCAGCGTCTCGACCTCGACGTCGTGCATCGAATCACGCTGGTGCTGCGCGAAGCCGCGGATCTGCTTCTGTGCAAACTTGATGTCTTCGAGCTGCCCACGCGTTAGCTCCTTCAGGCACCCATCAACCTCCGCGTCCGTCATCCGGAAGGACTCGGGAGACCAGCCGTCGAACTTCTGCGACAACTCGGACAGCGCTTGATCGCCTCGCTGTTCGATGTCCGCGAGGATCGATTGCACTGTATTGCGGACGTTTGCAGCGTCAGCGGCCGATTGCTCGGCGGTACGCCCTTGTTTCAGATATCGAGCCATCAGGTTCTCCTCTAAGTGCAGCGCGAGCAGCGAATGAAATCGCAGTCTGCAGCACCGGCTACAAATTGATGCAAGATGCACGTCAGTTTGCACTGAAATGCTTGTGCAAATATTGCGCAAATACTCATGACAAACCCTAGGCTCGCGTCGGCCGGTTGCCGGCTTGTGTTCTGCACTCCCGATGTCTTCATTGGCTCCGGGCATCACTTCACGCACCTCAGGCGTCTCCTTTTCCTGCCCGATCCATACGCACCGAGCTTTGTTTTCACGCTCTTCTTGCAAAAATTCATGCAATACAGGTAAGGTCTGCACGCCAGGCTTCTGCAAACATTATGCAAATCACTGTGATAAACCCTAAGGGGGCAACCATGAAGGCCAGGGCCAGGACAACTCGTTCGGATCGGCCGGCTCGACTACAAGACGTCAGCCAGCGCGCGGGCGTATCAGTCTCCACGGTTTCCCGCGCCCTATCGGGTAATCCCGCGATCAGCAGCTCAACGCGCGATGCCGTCCAAGTCGCGGCCGTCGAACTGGGCTACCGTCTGCCTCTGCAGGGACGAAAGAGGAAGAAGGCGGCGACGAAGATCGTCGGCGTGGTCATCGGCGCTCTTCATAACCGCTTCATGACCGTGCTGCTCGAGTACTTGCATGACGCGCTTCATCAGGCCGGCTATCACGTCACGTTGATAATCGATTCGATGAACGACGCGAGCAGCCTGCAGACCCTGCGGCCGTTGATAGACGGATTTCTCGACGGGATGATCTTCGCGACGGCGACGCTCGATTCGCCGGTCGTGGCCGAGCTCCAGCGTCGCGGCATCCCGCTGGTGCTAGTGGTTCGATCGGTCGACGGACTGCCCGTCGACACGGTGGAGATCGATAACTCCTACGCGGCGTCCGAAGCGGCCCGACATTTATATGAGCTCGGCCACCGGCGGATTGGACTGGTGATGGGACAGAGCGATACCTCCACCAGCCGCGATCGGGCCGAAGGGGCAATGCAATGGCTTGAACAGAATGGAATTTTGCGAAAGGACATTCCCCTCGTGTTCGGAGATTTCACAACCGAGAGTGGCTACTCAAGCACGGTGTCCCTGCTGGCGATGCCGAACCCGGTCTCAGCCATCATCGCGGGCAACGACACGATCGCCCTGGGCGTTCTCGAAGCGGCGTATCGCCATGGCTTCCAGGTACCCGATCGTCTTTCCGTGATCGGGTTCGACGACATTCCGCTTGCAGGCTCTCCGCTCCTCGCATTGACGACCATTCGACAACCAGTCGAAGCAATGGCGCGGACCGCTGCGCGACGACTGGTCGAACGCATGCAGGGCTTCAACTTCTCGCTGCCAAGGCACGACGTCCTGCCGATTCAACTGGTCCAGCGCGACACGACAGGACCGTTTCGAAAATGATCGACGCGAATGTAATGACAATGCCGCTCCTGGACTTGCAGAAATGGCGTAGCGCCTTCGTCTGCTTGATAACCGCGTCGATCCGGCAGCGACTGGGCGACCTGGCTACCACCCCTCGGTCCTTCTGAAGCTGTACATCTACAGGTATTTGAACCGGATCCAATCGACGCGCCGGCTCGAGCGCGAGGCTCAAAGAAACATCAAGCTGATGTGGTTGACCGGGCGCCTGACGCCGGACTTCAACACCATCGCGGACTTCCGTCGCGACAAAGGATCGGCAATTCGGCAGGTCTGCCGCCAGTTCATCGCGCTGTGCCGTGGCCGGAGACAGCCGCGCTGACCGGAAGCAGCCCATCGGCACAATCGCAAGCCGATGACGTATGGATGGCCCCGTATTGGCGCTCCTGGGTTCTGTCGCACCAAGGACGCGGTGGTAGGGTTGGTCGATGCGAACTGACCCGAAGATGATGATCGAAACGCTGCGGCGTGCTTTCAAGCGGCTGCACTATCCGGTAGAGGTCATGCTGGTGTGCGTTCGCTGGTACGCGGCCTACCCGCTGAGCTTGCGGCAGCTGGAGGAAATGATGGCCGAGCGCGGCGTGGTGGTCGATCATTCGACCATTCATCGGTGGGCGATCAAAATGCTTCCGGTGCTCGCGGCAGTCTGTCGCCGCCGAAAAAGTGCGGTCGGAGCGAGCTGGCGGATGGACGAGACTTACATCAAGATCGCGGGCCAGTGGAAGTACCTGTACCGAGCGGTCGACAAGGGCGGCGACACCGTCGATTTCTTGCTGCGTGCCAAGCGCGATCACGCCGCGGCACGAGCATTCTTCGAGCGAGCCATCGACCTGCACGGCGTACCCGAGAAGATCACCATCGACAAGAGTGGCACCAACACGGCTACCATCGTGAGCATTCAGGCCGACAGCGGCTGGCCCATCGAGATGCGCCAATCGAAGTATCTCAACAACGTCGTCGAGCAAGACCATCGGGCCATCAAACGGATCACCCGGCCGATGCTCGGATTCAAGACCTTTCGCTGCGCACGCATCCTGATCGCCGGCATCGAGATCATGCACATGATTCGCAAGGGCCAACTCGCCGACA
>JBBQCA010000208.1:0-5251 GCA_038318315.1 Burkholderiales bacterium
CAGCGTGCGCTTTGCCGAGGCGATGACGATCGTGGCCGGGCTGTGCGGCATCGGCGCGGCGCTGCTGTTGTCGCGCTTCGACATCCATTCGCTGTTCGACGTGTCGATCGAGCTCGCCGGGCTGCTCGGCGGCGGCTTCGCCGGCGCCTATACGCTGGGCATGTTCACGCGTCGCGCCAATTCGCCGGGAGTTGCGATCGGCGTGGCCTCGAGCATCGTGCTGACCACGATCGCATGGTCGATGAACCTGGTTCATCCCTATTTCTATCTCGCGATCTCGATCCTCTTGTGCATCGTGATCGGCTATCTCGCCAGCCTGCTGTTTCCGGCGCCGACACGCTCATTGAACGGCCTGACGATCTATGTCGGAACCGACACCCAGATGACGCCCGCCCAGGTGGCGGACCGCGAGGCCAGATCGGGTCGATGAGCCGGTCCCGTCGGCTCGCGTCCGTGATGTGCGCGCACCGCTCAACGGTCCTTCGGTAACTCCAAGGGCCGGCTCTGCGGCACGATGCGTTGGCCCGTGCGCTGGTTGACCTTGATCCTCCAAGGATAGTGGTCGCCCTCGCCGCCCGCACCCTCGGCCTGCAGATGATTGGTGACCGCCTTGCGCCAGTTCGGCCCGGCGTTGGCATTGGTCATGTGCGGCGTCTTGGAATGATGGAAGGTCACGTCGCCGCGCCTGATCGGGCAGACCACCGTATGCCGCTCGTCCACCTCGCAGGTCAGCAGATCGCTCTGCACGCCTTCGACCCCGTGATGCGGAAGCACGCCCAGCTTGTGCCCCGCGTCGATGAAATGCATGCAGCCGTTGACCGCGTCCACATCCTGCAGCGGAATCCAGCCGGTCATGCCGCGATCCTCGAGGTTGCGGCCCCAGTAGCCTTCGTCCTGATGCCACCCGGTTGGCACGCTCTTGCCCGGCGGCTTGCCGATGAACTGGTCGTACCAGAACTCCAGATTCAGATCCATCAAGGCCGACCCGAACGCGACCAGCCACTTGCGGTAATTCTGTTCGGCGATGTCCTTCCAAACCAGCGAAGGCGAAGACTGCACGATGCGAAACGAGCGGTTGTCCTTGCCCTCCTTGTCGTCCCAGGCCCAATCGTTGGCAAGGCGCTCCTTCTGCTCGATCAGAAGGTCGCAGTGGGCTTCGAGCTCATCGAGGTCGGACTGCGCGATCGCGTCGCGGACCACGAGATAACCGTGCTCGCGGAAAAAGGCTATCTGTTGGGGACTCGCGCTTGGGTAAGCCATGATGTTCACGGACCGGCGCACAGAGGAAGATGCCGCGGACGCCGCGCGTCAGATTGTCGACGCGTGCGGCGCGCCGAACAACGTTGCAAAACTATCTTCTGTCTGGGGCGAATGAAATGGACACGCAGTTCCTGCACACCTTCGTGGCGGTGGTCGATCACGGTTCGATGGCCGCGGCGGCGCGGCTGCTCAACATCACGCCGGCGGCTGTAGCGCAACAGATCCGCACGCTCGAGCGCGAGATCGGGGCGCCGCTGATCGCCCGTGCGGGACGCACCGTGAGCGTCACCGAAGCGGGTTCGCGCATCCTGCAACGCTCACGCGATCTGCTGCGCGACGTGGCCGACCTGAGCACCGTCGCCAACGACTCGGCGACGGCCGGCGAGCTGCGCCTGGGCGCCGGCACCAATGCACTGACCGGCATGCTGCCCGACATCCTCGCGCGCATGGTCGTGAAGTTTCCGCTGATCAAGGTCTTCATCAAGCCGGGCTACTCGCCCGACCTGTATCGCGCCGTCGAAGGCGGCGAGCTCGACGCGGCGATCGTGTTGCAGGCGCCTTTCGCATTGCCCAAGACCTGCAACTGGGAATTGCTGCGCGAAGAGCCGCTTGTGGTTCTCGCACCACAAATCATGGCCGGACGCGACCCCCATGAACTGCTCGCGACCGAGCCGCTGATCCGCTACGACCGTCAGCAATGGGGCGGCAGGCAGGCCGACCAATACCTGCGGATGGCGGGCATCGTTCCACGCGAGCGCTTCGAGCTCAACGCGCTCAATGCGATTGCGGTGATGGTCGATCGCGGCCTCGGGGTGTCGCTGGTTCCCGATTGGGCTCGCCCCTGGCCCGAAGGACTGCACCTGGTGCGTATCCCGTTGCCGCGCGGTTGCGAACCGCGGCGCATCGGCATCGTCTGGTCGCGATCGACCATCCGCATCCGCCTGGTCACGGCCTTCCTGCACGAAAGCCGCGCTCTCGCAGCGAAGGAACGGTCCGGACGCCAGCCCGGGCGCGCGATGCAAAGAGGGGCAAGCAACAAAAACTAGAGCCTGAACATAGGTTCGAATAGTTCTACTTCGGCCTTGCATCGCACAGACTGCGATCAGCCGGGAGGAGACGCCACGGCCAAGATCGATCACCGGACGAAGAGGAATCCATGAGAGTCCTGGCTACCGTTACATCGCTGCTGCTGGTCGGTGCGTCGACCGCGGCGCTCGCACAACAGAATCCGCCGACCACGCCGGCCGATCCCAAGACGACAGCGCAGGAGGCCGCGCCCGACACGACGACGCAAGCTGCGCCGCCCGCGCCCTCGTCTCCGACGTCACCCGCGCGCACCGCGGCGCCCGAGCGTCTCGAGGGAATCACGATCACGACCGGCCAGCGCAATCCCAAGGCCGTCGACAAGATTCCCGGCGCCGTCACCGTGATCTCGCAGCAAGAAATCCAGCACACGTTGATCGAGACCGAGGACGCGACCGCGGTGCTCGCGCGCACCGTCCCCGGCTATTCGGAATCGACCCAGGCGTTGAGCAACACCGGTGAGAACCTGCGCGGCCGCATCGCGCTGCGCCTCTTCGACGGCATCCCCCAAGGCTCGCCGTTGCGCGAGGGCACGCGCAACGCGACCTTCACCGACATGGGCATCATCGGCCGCATCGAGGTGATCAACGGACCGTCGGCCTCCGAAGGCATCGGCGCGGCGGGCGGCATCATCAACTACATCTCGAAGACACCTACCAGGATGGGCGACGAGTACACGTTCGGCGCCCGTTACGGCTCGCAATTCAAGAACGACAGCGCGGTCTGGAAGCTCGGCGGCACGTTCGCGCGCAAGGTCGACCAGTACGACATCTTCATCGGCGTCTCGCACGTGGATCGCGGCATCACGTACGACGGCAACGGACGCCGCATCGGCCTGAACACCAGCGGCTCGCTGGCCGACACCAAGTCGGACAACGTGTTCGCGAAAATCGGCTACAACTTCGGGCGCGACCAGGAGCAGCGGCTGCAGCTGTCGGTGTCGGACTTCCAGATCGACGGCAAGGCGGGCTATATCCTCGTGGACGGCGACCGCAACACCGGCACGACCAACACCGCCGAGCGCGGCCAGCCGCTCGGCGCGAAGGCCGAGTTCAACCATTTCAGGCAGACCGCGCTCACTTACCGGAACGACGAGGTCCTGGGCGGCAGTCTCGCCGCCGACATCTACTACGCCGAGCAGGCGATGCGCTACCCGGCCGAAGACGGGGCGGACCGGCAGGACCCGTTGATCGCGCCGATCGGCAAGCTCGTCGACCAGTCCGAAGTCCGCGCGCGCAAGAGCGGTCTGCGCACGTCCTGGGCGCATCAGGATCTGTTCCTCAAGGGCTTCGAGCTGCGCTTGGGCGCCGACTACACCAAGGACACCGCGAGCCAGCGACTCGCGCTCACCGATCGCCTGTGGGTGCCGCCGTTGAAGTACCACAGCATCGCGCCGTTCACGCAGGCGTCGTACGACATCGGGCCGCTGACGTTCACCGGCGGCTTTCGTCGCGAGAGCGGCAAGCTGCGGGTCGACGACTACGTCACGACCTTCTTTCGCAACCGGGTGTTCGTAAAGGGTGGCACGCTCGATTACAAGGCGAGCCTGCCGAACTACGGCGCGATCGCGCGCCTGCCGTACGGCTTCTCGGTGTTCGCGTCGCAGAGCAAGGGCTTCACGCTGGCGAACGTCGGCATCCCCCTGCGGAATATCAACACGCCGGGACGCTCGGTCGACAACATCGCCGACCTGCAGGCGATCATCGTGAAGAACACCGAGGGCGGGGTGAACTGGCGCAACCAGTGGGCGAGCTTCAGCGTCTCGCACTATCGGTCCAAGAGCGACTTCGGCACGTCGCTCGTGATCGACCCGGCGACGAACGACTTCGTGCTCATCCGCGTGCCGACCGAGATCAAGGGCACCGAGCTCGCGATCGAGGTCACGCCGGTGAAGGAAGTGCGTCTGAACCTCATCTACTCGCACATCAACGGCAAGACGACGTTCGTGACCGGCGGGCCGCTCGACCGCAGGCTCGGCGTCGCCGACGTGAGCCCCGACAAGCTGGCGGCCACGGTGTCCTGGCGCTTCCTGCCGAAGGCCGACCTGACGTTCGGCGCGACCAAGCTCTTCACCCGCAATATCAATGGCGGCACCACGTTCGCAGAGGACACCAAGGGCTACACGCTCTTCGACGTGTCTGCGAGCTACGACACGCGCTATGGGCTCTTCGCGCTGGGCATCGAGAACCTGACCGACAAGTTCTACCTGCTCAGCCAGTCGCAGATCGTGGGCTTTCGCAACATCACGGCGGGTCGCGGCCGCGTCGTCTCGACGTCCTATACGGTCACGTTCTGATCGTCGCGTCGTGGAAAGCGCGAGGGGCTTTGGCTCCTCGCAGCGCTGCATGAAGGCCTTGGCGCGTGCGCTCTGTGCACTCGCGTATTTCAGCGCGAGCGCGAGTGCGCAGGCGGTCGACGCGAGCGCTTCGATCGCATCGCCGCTATCGCTCGTGAGGCCGGAGGATGCGGGCTTCTCCGCTGAAGGCCTCGCACGACTCGCATCCTTCATGCGGACGGCCACCACCGCGCCGGGCTATCTGGGCGCCGTGACGCTGATCGCGCGCGACGGCAGGGTCGTCGACTGGCAGGCGTATGGCCATCGCGATCTGGCCCGTAGCAAACCGATGACGAAGGACGCGATCTTCCGCATCTACTCGATGACCAAGACCGTCGCGACCGTGGCCGCGCTGATGCTCGTGGACGAAGGTAAGCTCGCGCTGGACGCGCCGATCGCGCGCGACCTGCCCGAGTTCGGTGCGATGCAGGTCTATATCGGCGGCAGCGCGGATGCGCCCGTGCTTCGGCCCGCCACCACGCCGATCACGCTGCGCCACTTGCTCACGCACACCGCGGGATTCGCCACCGGTGGCGAAGGATACGAAGAGCCGACCCGCATGCTCGAACGCGC
>JBBQCA010000209.1:0-5234 GCA_038318315.1 Burkholderiales bacterium
AGCGCCTTGAAGCCGGTGGCTTCGGCCATGCGCGCGGTGTAGGCGTTGATCGCGCCGATCACCTGCAAGGGCTTCTCGTCGGCGACCGCCTGGCGGAAGTTCGAACCCGCGGACGTGATCATGGTGTGTTCAAGACAGAAGATGCTTCACGCCGTCCTGCTCTTCGGTCAACTCCTTCAGGGTCGCGTCCATCTTCTCGCGGCTGAAGGCGTCGATCTCGAGACCCTTGACGATTTCGTACTTGCCGTCCTTGGTCACGACCGGAAAGCCATAGATGATGTCCTTCGGGATGTCGTAGCTGCCGTCCGACGGGATGCCCATCGTCACCCACTTGCCGTCGGACCCGAGCAGCCAGTCGTGGACGTGATCGATCGCGGCGTTGGCGGCCGACGCGGCCGACGAGAGACCGCGCGCTTCGATGATCGCCGCGCCGCGCTTGCCCACCGTCGGGATGAACTTGTCCTTGTTCCAGGCATCGTCGCCGATCGCATCCTCGACGCTCTTGCCGCCCACCGTGGCGAAGCGGTAGTCGGGGTACATGGTGGGCGAGTGATTGCCCCACACGATCAGCTTCTCGATATCGCCGACGGGCTTGCCGATCCTGGCCGCGAGCTGCGACTGCGCGCGGTTGTGATCGAGGCGCAGCATCGCGGTGAAGTTCTCGGGCGGCAGGTCGGGCGCGGACTTCATCGCGATATACGCGTTGGTGTTGGCCGGATTGCCGACCACCAGCACCTTGACGTCGCGGCTCGCGACTTCGTTCAAGGCCTTGCCTTGCGCCGTGAAGATCTGCGCGTTGGCAGAGAGCAGATCCTTGCGCTCCATGCCCGGTCCGCGCGGACGCGCGCCCACCAGCAAGGCCACGTCGGCGTCCTTGAACGCGACCTTGGGATCGCCGGTCGCGACGATGCCCTGAAGAAGGGGAAAGGCGCAGTCCTCGAGTTCCATGATGACGCCGGCCAATGCCTTCTGCGCCTTCTCGTCGGGAATCTCGAGCAGTTGCAGGATCACCGGCTGGTCGGGTCCGAGCAGGTCGCCGTTGGCGATACGGAACAACAGGGCGTAGCCGATCTGGCCCGCGGCGCCGGTGACGGCAACGCGCTTGGCAGCTTGAGTCATGAATTTCTCCGAATGAGTCTTTGGGGCTGGACTGCTGAAAGGCTTGCAGACGCTCGCCGGCGCGGGCGATCTGAGGCAAGCGGCGCGAAGCTGCGGCTGCTTGATTTCGGGCGCAAAGTTTACGCTCAATCGACTCGGGCGCGAAAAATGACGCCGGCAAAAACGCCGCATGTCGTTTGTCTTATATAAGATACGAGAAGATCCTCACGGGAATCGCGCCCAGCGAGAACGCCATGAACGACACGCACGCTGCACGAGCCCCCGCTGCCGCACTTGCCGCACGTTCGATAGGCGGCGCCCCGACCTTCAGCCCGCTCTACCTGCAGATCAAGTCGCTGCTCATCAAGAGTCTCCAGGCCGGCGAGTGGAAGCCGGGCGAGGCGATCCCCAGCGAAGGCGATCTCGCGCAGCGTTTCGGCGTCAGCCAGGGCACGGTGAGGAAGGCGATCGACGAGATGGCCGCCGAGCATCTGCTGATCCGCCGGCAGGGCAAGGGCACGTTCGTCGCCACCCATCACGAGGCGCGCGCGCAATTCCGCTTCCTGCGCCTCGCGCCCGACGACCCGCGCGACGAAGCGTCCGAGAGTCACATCCTCGAATGCAAGCGCATGCGCGCTCCCGCCGACATCGCGCACAGGCTGCAGTTGAGAGCCGGCGACAGCGTGGTGACGATACGCCGCGTGCTGTCCTTCGATCGCGTGCCCACGGTGCTCGACGACATCTGGTTGAACGGCACGGTGTTTCGCGGGCTCACGGCCGAGCGCCTCGCCGCGTATCGCGGACCGCTCTACGGCCTCTTCGAATCGGAATTCGCCACGCCGATGACGCGCGCCGACGAAAAGATCCGCGCAGTTGCGGCCGAGGGCGCCGCCGCGCGCACCCTCAAGGTCGCGGTCGGAACGCCGCTGCTGTCGGTCGAGCGGGTCTCGATGACCTACGGCGACCGGCCGGTGGAGCTGCGGCGCGGGCTGTATGTGACTGCGGATCATCACTATCGGAACGCGCTCGGCTAGTCGTCGCGTCCGTCATTTTCGGGGCATCCGTTTGTTGCCCCGCGCAAAATCGTAGAAAATAGCGCGTTGTGCTTTTTTTGCGCGGCTCGGTTGTGCGACCCGCTACGGCACCGAACGAACCCCCTCTCGAGGCGAAGCATGTCCGATCTGACGCGGCCCACAAGGCCGATTTATCGAAACATCAACATCACGCAGATCGCCGGCTACCGTCTTCCCCTCGCCGGCATCATCTCGATTCTTCATCGCATCAGCGGCGCGCTGCTGTTCCTGCTCTTGCCTTTCGTTCTCTATCTGTTCGACAAGAGCCTCACGTCGGAACTGAGCTTCGGCATCTTCAAGTCGGTCACCTCGGGCTGGTTCGCCAAGCTGGTGATCCTGGCGCTGGCGTGGGCCTACCTGCAGCACTTCTGTGCGGGCATCCGCCATCTGTTCATGGATCTGCATATCGGTCTCGAGAACGAGAGCGCCAAGCAATCCGCCGCTGCGGCGATCGCGGTGAGCCTGATCTTCTGGGTCGCGATCACCCTCAAACTCTTCGGAGCGTTCTGATGGACAGCGGCTCGCCTTCTCTCGGGTCTCCCCCGACGCCTTCGGCCAAGGACGGCATCGGCGCCAAGCGCCTCGTCGTCGGTGCGCACTACGGCCTGGGCGACTGGCTCGCCCAGCGCATCACCGCGATCGTGATGGCGGTCTATACCGTGATCGTGTTGGTCGCGTTCTTTTCGGCGCGCAATTTTTCGTACGACGGGTGGGCCGGCCTGTTCGCGCGCCCGTGGATGAAGGTCGCGACGCTGCTGATGCTGGCCGCGCTCGCCTATCACGCGTGGGTCGGCATGCGCGACATCTGGATGGATTACGTGAAGCCCACCGCGCTGCGCCTCATGCTTCAGGTCGGCACGATCGTCTGGCTGGCGGCGTGCGTGGCGTATGCGGTGATCATTCTCTGGAGAGTCTGAATGGCCGACGCTGTTGCTCCCCCCATGGACCAGAATTCCGACGACGCTGCGGCCCAACTCGGGGTGCGGCCCATGGTCCAGCCCATCGTCGCCAACAAGAGCGGCTTGCCGCGCCGTCGTTTCGACGCCGTGATCGTGGGTGCGGGCGGCTCGGGCATGCGCGCGTCGCTGCAACTGGCCGAAGCGGGCCTGTCGGTCGCCGTGTTGTCGAAGGTCTTTCCGACGCGCTCGCACACCGTCGCTGCGCAAGGCGGCATCGGCGCGGCGCTCGCCAACATGGGCGAGGACAACTGGTACTGGCACATGTTCGATACCGTCAAGGGATCGGACTATCTGGGCGACCAGGACGCGATCGAGTTCATGTGTCGCGAAGCGGCCAACGTGGTCTACGAGCTCGAACACTTCGGCATGCCGTTCGATCGCAATCCCGACGGCACGATCTACCAGCGTCCCTTCGGTGGACACTCGGCCAACTTCGGCGAGAAGTCGGTCGCGCGCTCGTGCGCGGCGGCTGATCGCACCGGCCACGCGATGCTGCACACGCTGTATCAGCGCAACGTGCGCGCGAAGACGCAATTCTTTGTCGAGTGGATGGCGCTCGACCTGATCCGCGATGCCGATGGCGACGTCGTCGGCGTGGTCGCGCTCGAGATGGAAACCGGCGAGGCGATGATCCTCGAAGCCAAGACCACCATGCTCGCCACCGGCGGCGCAGGCCGCATCTGGGCCGCATCGACCAATGCCTTCATCAACACCGGCGACGGCCTGGGGATGGCCGCGCGCGCCGGCATTCCGCTCGAAGACATGGAGTTCTGGCAATTCCATCCCACCGGCGTGGCCGGTGCGGGCGTGCTGATCACCGAAGGCGTGCGCGGGGAGGGCGGCATCCTGCTGAACTCCAACGGCGAGCGCTTCATGGAACGCTATGCGCCGACCTTGAAGGACCTGGCGCCGCGCGACTTCGTGTCGCGCTCGATGGACCAGGAGATCAAGGAAGGTCGCGGCTGCGGTCCCAAGAAGGACTACGTGCTGTTGAAGCTCGACCACCTCGGCGCCGATACGATCATGAAGCGGCTGCCGTCGATCCGCGAGATCGCGATCAAGTTCGCCAACGTCGATCCGATCAGGGAACCGATCCCGGTCGTGCCGACGATCCACTATCAAATGGGCGGCGTGCCGACCAACATTCACGGCCAGGTGGTAGCGCCCAGGGACGGGGATCCGAACACTGTCGTCAACGGCCTCTATGCGATCGGCGAGTGCGCCTGCGTGTCTGTGCATGGCGCGAATCGTCTCGGTACCAACTCGCTGCTCGACTTGCTGGTGTTCGGTCGCTCCGCGGGCAATCACATCGTCGCGTCCAAGCTGAAGGACCGCGCGTGGAAGCCGCTGCCGGCCGCTGCGGGCGAAGCGACCAATGCGCGCTTGGCCGCGCTCGACTCCCGCAAGACCGGCGAACGCACGCAGGATGTCGCCGACCACATCCGCAACGAAATGCAGTCGCACTGCGGCGTGTTCCGCACTCAATCGCTGCTCGCCGAAGGCGTGACCAAGATCATGGCGCTGGCCGAACGCGCCAAGCACGTCGCGATCAACGACAAGTCCAGGGTCTTCAACACCGCGCGCATCGAAGCGCTCGAACTCGACAACCTGGTCGAAGTCGCGCGCGCGACCATCGTCTCGGCCGAAGCCCGCAAGGAGTCGCGCGGCGCGCATGCGCGCGAAGACTTCCCCGAGCGCAACGACACCGAGTGGATGAAACACACGCTGTTTCATTCCGAAGGCGCGAAGCTTTCGTACAAGCCCGTGCAGATGAAGCCGCTGACGGTCGAGACCTTCCAGCCCAAGAAGCGCACGTTCTGATCCAGAGGCAACCGCATGACCGCCAACAACACCGCCGAAGTCGATGCCATTCGCAACGCAGACGCGTCACATGTCGCGCATCCGATGCGCACCGTGAAGTTCGAGATCTATCGCTACGATCCCGAGAGCGGCAAGCCGCCCGCGATGCAGAAGCTCGAAGTGCAGTTGCACGACACCGACAAGATGCTGCTCGACGCGATCCTGCGCATCAAGTCCGACGTCGACGATTCGATCTCGATCCGTCGCTCGTGCCGCGAAGGCGTGTGCGGCTCGGACGCGATGA
>JBBQCA010000210.1:0-5225 GCA_038318315.1 Burkholderiales bacterium
GTCGAGCACGCCGTCGGCGAGCGCTTCCCAGCACTTCACATCGGCGCGTTCGCGTCCGCTTGAAGGACTCAGCTTGCCCACCGGCGTCAAGGTGTCGAGATATTCGACGATCACGCGCGAGTCGAAGACCGCCCCGCCGTCTTCCATTATCAGGCACGGAACCTTGCCGAGCGGATTCGAGTCGCCGATGGTCGTCGCGTCGGCCAAGACATCCTCGAGCTCGTACTGGTAGTCCAGTTTCTTTTCGGCCATGACGATGCGCACCTTGCGCACGTACGGGCTGGCGTTCGAGCCGATCAACTTCATTTTGGGGTATGGGTCCGGCGATTAGGGCGCCGCAGTATAGCATCGGCCCTCCTCCGCCAGAGCGCTTCGAGGCCGGCCCGGGGGAGCGTTCATGCCGCTCGAATCGCCTGCTGCGCGCGGGTCTTCGCCTTGCCGGACGATGCAGGTCGCGATGCTAAACTCGGCCGCCGCCAGCTCCTCCTCTCCCTCGATTCCACGATGTCCCCAGCCCCAGCACCGAACGCGAACGAAGCGACCGCAAGCGACTTCGCGCTCAACGCGCTGTCGCCACTCGACGGTCGCTATGCGAAGAAGGTCGATCGCCTGCGCCCGCTGCTCTCCGAGGCCGCCTTCATGCGACATCGCGTGCGCGTCGAGGTGGCCTGGCTGATCGCCTTGTCCGAAGCCGGACTCGCGGAATTGCCGCGCTTCTCGAACGCCACCGGGCGATGGCTGAGCCGCCTGGTCGCCGATTTTTCCGATGCCGACGCGGCACGCATCAAGGCGATCGAGGCGATCACCAACCACGACGTCAAGGCGGTCGAGTACTGGATGAAGGAAGCGATCGCCGCTGCGCCGTCGGCCGTATGCGGCGAGATGACCGGGGCCAGCGAGTTCATCCATTTCGCGTGCACTTCCGAGGACATCAACAACACCTCGCACGGCATGATGATCAAGGCGGCGCGCGACGACGTGCTGTTGCCCACGCTGCGCTCGATACACGCCCGGCTCGTAGCGCTCGCGCACGAGCATGCCGACGTCGCGATGATGTCGCGCACCCACGGCCAGACTGCGAGCCCGACCACCATGGGCAAGGAGATGGCCAACGTCGCGGCAAGGCTCGCGCGGGCGATCGCACGCATAGGCGAAGTCGAAGTGCTCGCCAAGATGAACGGTGCTGTCGGCAACTACAACGCCCACCGCATCGCCTGCCCCAACGTCGATTGGGAAGCGCTCTCGCGCCGCGTCGTCGAGCACGACTTTGGCCTGGTCTTCAATCCCTGGACGATCCAGATCGAGCCGCACGACTGGATGGCCGAACTGTTCGACGCGATCGCGCGTGCCAACGTCATCGTGCTCGATCTCGATCGCGATCTCTGGGGGTACATCTCGCTGGGCTACTTCGGGCAGAAGGTCGTGGCCGGCGAGATCGGATCGTCCACCATGCCGCACAAGGTCAACCCGATCGACTTCGAAAATTCCGAAGGCAACCTCGGGCTCGCCAATGCGCTGTTGCGGCACATGGCCGACAAGCTGCCGGTGTCGCGCTGGCAGCGCGACCTTACCGATTCGACCGTGCTGCGCAATGTCGGTGTGGCCTTCGGCTATTGCCTGGTTGCGTGGGAATCGTGTGCGCGCGGGCTGGCCAAGCTGCAACTGAATCGCTCGCGCATCGCCGCCGATCTGGACTCGGCCTGGGAAGTGCTGGCCGAGCCGGTACAGACCGTGATGCGTCGCTACGGGATCGAGAATCCCTACGAGCAGCTCAAGGCGCTCACGCGCGGCGCGGGCATCACGAAGCAGGCGTTGCAAGGCTTCATCACCGCACTGGCGATTCCGGAAGAAGAGAAACGACGGCTACTCGCACTCACCCCGGCAACTTACATCGGCGACGCGGCTCTCCTTGCAGCGCGCATCGAGTGACTGCGGCAAGCAACCGCATCGAACCCATGGCCACGTGCCTTGACGGTTCGATCGCGCGGGCACAAAAAAACGCGAAGGGATCGCCTTCGCGTCAAGAGTGACGGCCTTTGCCGCTCCCTCCTCCTCCTGGTGCCATTGCGCCTCGAGCACGACCGGCGTCCCTCGAGATCGGCGTGATACTAGAACGCGCGTTGCGCGTCGTCCATAGAAATTCGCCCGCGCTGCGGGGCGCGCCGACGCCGCCCGTGGGGTAACGAGTACCCCCAATCACGACTCGCGGAACTTGGCACGCGATCGGCACTCCACTACTCATCTCCAGAGGGGAGTCGCTTTTCGCTGCGGGGCCGTCAGCACGACGTTCAACCCACGTCCGGTCCCGCAGGCAGCGCTGAATCCATTTCCTCCCGACCCTATGGGCGGGCAAGGCGAAACTCAGCGCGGCAAGCAAGACCTTTGCGAAGGCTTCCGGCAGAACGGCATCGGAAGCCTTCGGCAATGGGGCGACGCTTGCGAAGATCGCGTCGCGCTTGCATTCGAAAGCGGACAGCATCGTGATCACCATCGGCAATACCTGGCTCTGGGCCGGCTTCGGCATCTTCGTCGTTCTCGCGTTGATCGTCGATTTCGTCGTCCTGAAGAAAGAAGGCGCGCATCGCGTCGACATGCGCGAGGCGGCGATCTGGTCGGTGGTCTGGGTCGCGCTGTCGCTGGTCTTCGCGGCGCTGCTGTGGTGGTGGCTCACGTCGCGCTTCGGTCGCCATATCGCGGACGCCCGCACGCTCGAATTCGTGACCGGCTATCTGATCGAGAAGTCGCTCGCGATCGACAACATCTTCCTCTTCCTGACCATCTTCACGTACTTCGCGCTGCCTTCCGAATTCCAGAAGCGCGCGCTGATGATCGGCATCGTCGCAGCCATCGTGCTGCGCGCGGTGCTGATCTTCGCGGGCTCGTACCTGATCGAACAATTCGATTGGGTGCTCTACCTGTTTGGCGCCTTCCTCGTCATCACCGGCATCAAGATGTGGTGGTCGGCAGGCCGGAAGTCTTCGCTCGACGACAATCCGGTGCTGCGGTTCCTGCGCCGAGCGATGCGCCGCGTAATGCCCATATCCCCCGATTACGACGGCGAGCGATTGTTCACGCGCCACAACGGCGTTCGGATGGCAACGCCGATGCTGTTGATCGTCGCATTGATCGGCATCACCGACGTGATCTTCGCGGTCGATTCGATTCCCGCGATCTTCGCGATCACCGACGATCCCTTCATCGTGCTCACGTCGAACATTTTCGCGGTGCTCGGCCTGCGGGCGATGTTCTTCCTGCTGGCCGACATGGCCGACCGCTTTCACCTGTTGCCTTACGGTCTGGCGGTGATCCTGCTGTTCGTGGGAGTCAAGATGCTGATCGCGGGCCTGTTCCACATTCCGCCGTTGATCTCGTTGCTGGTCATTCTGGGCATCCTTGCGGCGACCATCGTCCTGAGCGTTCGCCACCGGCCGATGACGCCGGCGCCTCAGCCACTGCTGGAAGACCGCACGCAGTAATCGGCGATCGCGTCGAGCACGGCATCGTCCTCGCCCGCTGCTTCCGTGATCGCGATGTCGATCGCGGGCAACCGCTCGCGGAGTTTCTCGACGAGCAACGGCAGGTCGCGTCGCAGATGCGAGCCCTGGCCGAGGAAGATCGGGACGATCGTGAGGGCCGTGCAACCGTCGGCCACGAGCGTATCGGCGGCGCGATCGAGGTCGGGCTCCATCAGTTCGAGAAAGGCCAGTACGACGCGCGTGTCGCTCGCACCCGATGCGACGCGCCCTGTAGCAAGCACATCGACCGGCGCATCGACCGGCGCACCGACCCTTGTGCGCAAACGCTCGAACGGCTCGGCCCAGCGCGCATCGCGCGCGCCGTGGGCGAACAGAACGAGGCCTCGACGTTTGCCGGGCGTCATCGCCGCTCGACCCATCGCAATGCGAGCAGCGCCGCGGCCAACGCCACGATGCTCGGCATCGCCGCCGAGAGTATCGGCGGCCAGGTGTTGAGCAGTCCCACGTGCGAGAAGAGATTGTTGAGCAGATAGAAACCGATGCCGATCATGATTCCCGCGAAGATCTTGAAGCTGATGCCGCCGCTGCGGAAATGCAGGTACGCGAACGGCAACGCCAGCGCCATCATCACCAGCACGGCGAACGGATAGATGATCTTTTTCCAGAACGCGATCTGGTAGCGCTCGGCGGTCTGCTTGTTGTCTTCGAGGTGGTGGATGTAGGTGTTCAGGTTGCGCGCGGCCATGCGCTCGGGCGAGACCGTCAGCACTGCGAGCAACTGCGGGTTCAGTTCGGAGCGCCAGATGCGATCGGGTTCCTTGCCGACCTCGACCCGGTCGGGCGCGTCGCTGCCGCCGGTGTTGACGAAGCGCGTCTCGATCACGTTCGAGAGCCGCCACGAACGCGGCGGCACGAAGGTGCCGCGATCGGCGAACGCGATGTTCTGCAGCCGCAAGGCCGCATCGAACTCATAGACCTTGACGCGCTCGAGGCTGTTGTCAGAACCGACCGCGCCGATGTTGACGAAGCGCACCAGCACCTTCCCGTCGGGAGCGCGCGCGGTGTCCTTGACCCACAGGCCGCTCTTGAGGCCGCGCGCGACCGGTCCGGCGCCGGCCTTGAGCCGCAGCTTCTGCGTCAACGTCTCGACCTGAGGCGTGACGATCTCGCCGAGCAGGAAGGTGAACGCCACCAGCAATATGCCCGGCACCATCACCATCCGCACCGCCCCGCGCGTCGAGAGCCCTGCGACGCGCAGGATCGTGAACTCCGAATGCGACGCGAGTTGCGCGAGCGCGTAGATGGTTCCGATCAATGCGGCGATCGGCAGCAGCTCGTAGGCGCGTGCGGGAATCTGCAGCAGCACGAACAAGGCCGCGTGTTCGATGCGATAGCCGTTCTTGCCGACGTCGTTCATCTCGTTGATGAAGTCGAACGAGGTGTAGAGCACCAGCAGCGCCGCGAGCACCAGCGCGACTGCGAGCAGGATCTCGCGCGCGAGATAGCGCTGGACGATGCCGATCCTCATGGCGCGGCCGCTGCGTTCGACGACGCGCGAAGGCGCCGCAGCCGCGCGCGCCACGACTGCGGCACGCGATTGCGCCAGGTCAGCATCGCGAGCGCGAGCGCGAGCACCAGCGCGTGCACCAGCCACCATGCGACCGCGAACGACAATCGTCCGCGGCTGGTGGAACTCTGCACCACGTTCATCGCGTTGTTGTAGACGAAGTACACCAGCAACGCGACGAT
>JBBQCA010000211.1:0-5221 GCA_038318315.1 Burkholderiales bacterium
TACGTGGTCTCGACCAAACTGTTCTGGGGACTCGAGAAGGGTCCGAACGAGCGCAACACGCTCAATCGCAAATACCTGCTGCATGCGATCGACGGATCGCTGAAGCGGCTCGATCTCGACTACGTCGATCTGGTCTATTGCCACCGCGCCGATCCCGAGACCCCGATCGAAGAGACGGTCTGGGCGATGCACGACATGATCGTGCGCGGCAAGGCCTTGTACTGGGGCACCTCGTCTTGGCCCGCGGCCGACATCCGCGCTGCGTGGGAGATCGCCGAGCGCCACCATCTGCACAAGCCGGTGGTCGAGCAGCCCGAATACAACCTCTTCAATCGCAAGCGCGTCGAGGTCGAATACGCAAGGCTCTATGAAGACATCGGCCTGGGTCTGACGACCTGGAGCCCGCTGGCGTCGGGCCTGCTGACCGGCAAGTATGCAAGCGGCGCGCCCGACAACAGCCGCGCGACGTTGTCGAACTACGCGTTCCTGAAAGATCGCCTGCTCGACCGCGACAAGAACGTGATCGTGGCGAAGCTGGTCGTGGTCGCCGCCGACCTCGATTGCTCGCTCGCGCAACTCGCGCTCGCATGGTGCGCGAGCAACCCGCGCGTATCGACCGTCATCACCGGCGCATCGCGACCCGAGCAGGTCGTCGAGAACATGAAGGCGATGGATGTCGTCGCGAAGATCGACGGTGACGTGCGCGCGCGCATCGATGCGATCGTCGGAGACTCCCATGAATGAACGCATGCGTGCGACGCGCGCGATCGCTGCGGGGAGCCCTCGATGATCATCGCTTTCTGGTGTGTCCTGATCGCGGGCGTGCTGCCGCTGGCTTGCGCCTACCTGGCGAAATTCAGTGCCAATGAAGGTGGCCGCGATGGAGCCGGAACACGCTACGACAATCGCGAACCGCGTGCCTGGCTCGCCTTGCAGACCGGCCGCAGCGCGCGCGCCAATGCGGCGCAGGCCAACAGTTGGGAAGCGTTTCCCTTCTTCGCGATCGGCGTGGTGATCGCGGTTCTGCAGCACGTGCCGATCGCAACCATCAACCTTCTTGCGATCGTCTTCATCGTCGCGCGCGTCGTCTATATCGGCTGCTATTTCGCCAACCTCGCGCCGCTTCGTTCACTGGTCTGGGCGATCGGGTTCGGTGCGAGCGTGGCGCTCTATCTGTTTGCGGCCCAAGGCACGCTGCGTTGAACCCTGGGCGATAATCGTAATCCGACCGCTGCCATGAACTCCGCCTCCCTTCCCGTGACCTCCGCCGTCGGCGACCCCGCGACGCTTGCCAAGTTGATTTCGGCGGTGGCGCTCGGCGATCGCCAGGCCTATCGCCGTCTGTACGACGCCACGGCGCCGAAACTATTTGCCGTCGCCCTGCGTATCTTGCGGGATGAAAGTCGCGCCGAGGATGTCTTGCAGGACAGCTTTGTGAACGTGTGGAACGGCGCGGCCGGGTACAACTCGTCGCTGTCGGCCCCGATGACCTGGATGGTCACGATCGTTCGCAATCGTTCGCTCGACTACATTCGGCGCGTCGATCATCGAACCATCGAACTCGACGACGACCTCGCCGCGGTGCTCGAATCCGATCTGCCGACGCCGGCCGACATGGCGATGCACGCGCAGGACGCGAGCGCCTTGCAGCGTTGCCTGAAGCGCCTCGATGCGGGCCAGCGGCAGGCTATCGCCTTCGCGTATTTCCAGGGGCTCACGCATTCGGAACTCGCGGCGACGCTGCGCATTCCGATCGGCACGGTCAAGACCTGGATACGACGCGGCCTCGAAAAAATGAAGCGATGCCTCGACGGCATCGCAACCTGAAGAAGAACGATCGTGAACACCCGGGGCAATCCGACATTGCGTGACCAGCTCGCGGCCGAGTACGCACTCGGCACGCTGCGCGGTGCCGCGCGTCGACGCTTCGAAACATGGACGCGCGACGATGCCGATCTGCGCGCGCTCGCGCTGGCATGGAGCGAGCGTCTCGTGCCCTTGCTCGACAGCGTGGCTCCCGCACGACCGCATGCGCGCGTGTGGGATGCGATCGAGGCGCGCTTGCCCGGCTCGTCGGCGCGCGGGGTCGATCGCTATGCGCACGAGACCCCGACCGGTTGGGGTCGCCTCGCGCTCTGGCGCGGACTTTCGATCGCATTCGCGACCATCGCGGTGGTTGCGGTCGGCATCGCGATACGTCCTCAACCGATCGTCGCGCCGCAGATCGTGGAGATCACGCCCAGCGCGATCGCGACGGTCGTGGATCCGAAAAGCGGCAAGCCGGTCGCGGTGGTCATGCAGACCGGGCGCGACGATGTCGTCGTCGTCAAGGTCGCGGCCGACCTCGAGGTTCCTGAAGGCAAGGCGCTGCAACTGTGGATCGCGCCGAACGATGCGGAAGCCATGGTGTCGATCGGGATGCTGCCGTCGAGCGCTCGGGCCACGCCAGTAACGGTGACGTCGAGTGACGCCAGGACGCTTGCGCGCGCGAAGGCCTACGGTCTATCGCTCGAACCAGCCGGCGGATCGCCGCAGCCCACCGAGGTACTCGGGCTCGGCGCGCTGGTTCGTATCAAGAGCTGATCGCGGTAGGGGACGACAGAGCCACGCGGCTCGCGCCGACGTAGCGGCAGCTTCGGGATTTCCCGACCCTTTCCGCAAAACCGCGCATCGGGTCGTCCTTTAGAATCGGTCCGTTGGCTCGAATGAGCCTAGAGCATTCCCGCGGAGACTACTCATGCATGCTGATTCGAAATTCGGCGCCCGTGTGTTCGCGCGCATGACCGGCGCTGCGTTTGTCGCCGTGGCTTTCGCGATGTCCGTAGCGATGACTCTCGCGAGCCCGGCGTCGTGGGCCCAGGCGCTCGAGAAGCCCAACGTGTCGCTGGCGGTCGGCGGCAAGGCCGGCCTCTACTATCTGCCGCTGACCATCGCCGAGCGCCTGGGCTACTTCAAGGACGAAGGGCTCAACGTCGAGATCAGCGATTTCGCCGGCGGCGCGAAGTCCCTCGAAGCGCTGATCGGCGGCAGCGTCGACGTGGTCGCGGGCGCCTACGAGCACACCATCAACATGCAGGCCAAGGGCCAGCACATCGTGGCGTTCGTGCTGATGGGTCGCGCCCCGGCGATCTCGATCGGCGTCGCCACCGAGAAGGCCGCGAACGTGCACGGCCCGAAGGACTTGAAGGGTCTCAAGATGGGCGTGTCGGCGCCCGGATCGTCGACCAACATCGCGCTCAATTTCTATCTCGCGCAGGGCGGCCTGAAGCCCTCGGATGTCTCGGTGATCGGGGTCGGCTCGACGGCCGGATCGCTGGCGGCCATGCGCAGCGGGCAGATCGACGGGATGTCGAATGTCGATCCGGTGATGACGATGCTCGAGCAGAAGAAGGAAGTGAAGATACTGGTCGATACGCGCACGCCGAAGGGAACCGAGGCGCTCTACGGCGGACCGATGCCGGCCGCGACCTTGTACACGCATGATGAATTCATCAAGAAGTATCCGCGCACCACGCAGGCCCTCGCCAATGCGATCGTGCGCGCGGACAAGTGGCTCGCGAAGGCGGGGCCATCCGACGTGCTCAAGACCGTGCCCGAGGCGTATCAGCTGGGCGACCGCGGCCTCTACCTCGCATCGTTTGGAAACGTCCGCGAGGCTTACTCGACCGATGGGTTGATCCCGGACGCGGGACCGATGACGGCATTGAAGGTGCTCTCGAGCTTCGATCCGAAGATCATTCCGGCCAACATCAGGCTTTCGGAAACCTACACCAACGAGTTCGCGAAGAAGGCTGATCAGAAGTACAAGTGATCGGCTCCCATCGCGTTTTCCCTCGCGCAGTCCCTCGATGAGTCAGCGACCAGCGTCGACGACGATGCACGCGATCGATCAGCGAACGAACGCCGCTGCGCTGGCGCTTGATCGCATCACCTGCACCTTCATCTCCAACGACGATGCCAGCCAGCGCTACACCGCCGTCCAGGACGTGACGCTGGCGGTCGCGCCCGGGGAATTCGTGTCGGTGGTGGGACCCACCGGCTGCGGCAAATCGACACTGCTCAACGTCGGTGCCGGCTTGCTCGCGCCTTCTTCGGGGCAGGTGCATGTGTTCGGCGACACGCTCGATGCGCGCGTGGCGGGTGTCAACAAACGGGCGGGCTACATGTTCCAGTCCGAAGCGCTGATGCCGTGGCGTAACGCGATCGACAACGTCGTCGCGGGGCTCGAGTTTCGCGGCGTGGCGCGCGACGAGGCGAAGCAGCGCGGCGAGGAATGGCTCTCGCGCGTCGGCCTGGCGGGCTTCGGCGACCGCTATCCGCATCAGTTGTCGGGCGGCATGAGAAAGCGCGTCGCGCTCGCGCAGACGCTGGTGCTCGACCCGGACATCATACTGATGGACGAGCCGTTCTCGGCGCTCGACATCCAGACGCGTCAGCTGATGGAGAACGAGTTGCTTGAGATCTGGCAGGCCAAGCGCAAGGCGGTGCTGTTCATCACGCATGACCTCGACGAGGCGATCGCGCTGTCGGATCGCGTCATCGTGCTCTCGGCCGGACCGGCCACGCATCCGATCGCGGAATTCGACATCGATCTCGCACGCCCGCGCGACGTGGCCGAGATTCGCACCCACCCGCGCTTCGTCGAACTGCACGCGCAGATCTGGAGCGCGATGAAGGACGAAGTGCTCAAGGGTTATCGGCAGACCAGGGTGAAGACCTAAAGACGAGCATGAAGCGCAAGCCATCGGTTCGCTTCTGGCAGGTTGCGGTGCTGGTCATCGTGATCGTGCTCTGGTACGTACTGACCAGCCCGACGCTGTTGCCGCCGATCTATTTCAAGAACGCCAGCCAGGCCGCGTTCTTCTTCGGCGAACCGCTGCAGGTGGCCGAGCGCATCTGGACCTGGTTCGTGTCCGGCGAAATCTACCTGCATCTGGGCGTGACCCTGCTGGAGACGGTGCTCGCATTCGTCTTCGGCACCTTGTTCGGGCTCGGCATCGGCATGTGGCTCGCGCTGGCCCCTTCGGCCGCAGCCATCTTCGATCCGTACATCAAGGGCGCCAATGCGATGCCGCGCGTGATCCTGGCGCCGATCTTCGCGGTGTGGTTCGGCCTGGGCATCTGGTCCAAGGTCGCGCTCGGCATGACGCTGGTGTTCTTCATCGTGTTCTTCAACGTCTTCCAGGGCGTGCGCGAAGTCAGCCCGGTGGTGCTCGCCAAC
>JBBQCA010000212.1:0-5115 GCA_038318315.1 Burkholderiales bacterium
CGATCAATAGCGCGCGCTTCCCTTCGAGCTGCAGGCGACGGAAGTAGCGCTCGAGCCCGAGCAAAAGGCCGGCCTTGTCGGGCAACTCGGGCTGAACGCCGAAGAAGCCGAAGCGGCGAGCCAGGGATTTGCAAATTCGGCCGCGGGCGCGATGCCCGCCTACATGCCGACTCTCTCTATGGTGAACGGCAAGGCGAGCTTCGGGGCGAGCTTCGATTCGCGGCGTCTTCCACGTGAAGCGAATGGTGTTTTGCTCAACGGTCTCGCAGAGCAGGTACATCTCTTGCAACAGTCGGTCGCGAGCGTCGCTCGCACGCTCGATCAATTGCGTGCGAGCGAGCAAGCCACTGTGCAACCCGAGGCCCAGGCAGAAGAGCTGCCCGATGCGTCGACCGAAAAGCGGTCTGCCCAGGCTGGTGGAATGGAATCCTGAACATGAGCGGCATCGAGGGCGGCATCGACGTCAGGACAAACGCGCAGAGGACCGCGACCGCGCGGACCATCCTGTGCGTCGTCGGCGCGCGCCCCAACTACATGAAGATGGCGCCGATCATTCGCGCGCTCGAAAAACACGGCGATGCATTGCGCGCCGTGCTCGTACACACCGGCCAGCACTACGACGCCGCGATGAACGACAGTTTCTTCACCGCGCTCGGCATGCCGCGGCCCGCGGTCAATCTCGAAGTCGGCTCGGCCAGTCACGCGGTGCAGACCGCGGAGATCATGAAACGTTTCGAGCCGGTGCTCGATGCGTACAAGCCCGCGGCCGTGCTGGTCGTGGGCGACGTGAATTCGACCATCGCGTGCGCGCTGGTCGCGAGCAAGACGGGCGTGCCGGTCATTCATGTGGAGGCGGGTCTGCGCAGCTACGACCGCACCATGCCCGAAGAGATCAACCGCGTCCTCACCGATCAGATCGCCGATCTGCTCTACATCACCGAACGATCGGCGCAAGCCAATCTGAACGCGGAAGGCATCGCCGACGAGCGCATCGTGTTCGTCGGCAACGTCATGATCGACACGCTGCTGGCCAATCGCGCCGCGGCCGTGTCGGCCCGCGAGACCTTGCGCGGACTGCCGATCGCCGAAGCCGCGTTCGACAACCACGAAGGCTACGGCGTGGTCACCATGCACAGGCCGTCGAACGTCGATGATCGCGACACCTTCGCGCGCCTGGTCGGCGCATTGAACGAAGTCGCCGCGCGATTGCCGCTGGTGCTCGCGCTGCATCCGCGCACGCAGGCGCGCATCGCCGAGTTCGGATTCGCCGATCGCTTCGATCCGCGTCGCCTCGCGATCCTCCCGCCGCAGGGCTATCTCGAGATGCTCGGCCTGATGGCCGACGCGACGATGGTGCTGACCGATTCCGGCGGCCTGCAGGAAGAGACCACGGCGCTGGGCGTTCCCTGCCTCACCTTGCGCGAGAACACCGAACGTCCGATCACGATTTCCGAAGGAACCAATACGCTGTGCGGCACCGACGCGCGCCGCATCGTCGATGCGGCATTCGAGATCCTTGCCGGCGGCGGCAAGCGCGGGCGTGCCCCTGAACTGTGGGACGGTCATGCGGCCGAGCGCATCGCAAGCCATCTCGCGTCGTGGTTCCCCGCGCATGCCGCTTCATCTTCCGATGCGCCTGCCGCATCGCACGAAGCGCCGGCATCGACCCGCGCATCCAAACCATTGAAGAAGGCGGCCTGAGATGTACACGCCTCTGGTCACGACGCCGTCCGAAGAGCGCTATCGCGACACGCAGGCGCGGCGCGATGCGCTGCTCACGCGCGCCGATGCCACCGTCAACGCGCTGACCATCGACGTCGAGGATTATTTCCAGGTGTCGGCCTTCGCGCCGTATATCAAGCGCGACACCTGGGACAGGATTCCCTGCCGCGCGGAGGCGAACGTGTCGCGCATTCTCGACATGCTGGCTGCGCGCAATGCCAAGGCGACCTTCTTCACGCTGGGCTGGATCGCCGAGCGGCATCCGCTGATCGTGCGCGCAATCGTCGCGGGCGGTCACGAACTGGCAAGCCACGGTTACGGTCACCTGCGCGCATCCGAACAGACGCCGCTCGAATTCACCAGCGACATCGTGCGCGCGAAGAAGCTGCTCGAAGACATCGGCGGCGTCGAGGTCAAGGGTTACCGCGCCCCGAGTTTTTCGATCAACCAGAAGAATCTCTGGGCGCTCGACTGCATCCGCGACGCGGGCTATCGCTACAGCTCGAGCATCTATCCGGTCAAGCACGATCACTACGGCATGCCGGATGCGCCGCGCTTCGCGTACGCGTCGCTGCCCGATCTGGTCGAAGTGCCGGTGACGACCGTCGATCTGTTCAATCGCCACTGGCCCGCGGGCGGTGGCGGCTACTTCAGGCTGCTGCCTTACTCGTTGTCGCGCTGGTTGTTGAAGCGCGTCAACCGCGTCGATGGCGAGCCCTGCATGTTCTATTTCCATCCGTGGGAAATCGATCCCGAACAACCGCGCGTTGCCGGCATCGACGCCAGGACGCGTTTTCGTCACTACCTCAATCTCGATCGCATGCAGTCGCGGCTCGATCAGCTGCTCGACGATTTCCGCTGGGATCGGGTCGATCGCGTTTTCCTGCGCGGGTCGGTTTGACCCGCGCATTTCCATTCCAAGCCGCCAATGAAAGCGGAAGCCTTCGAAACCCTGCGTCCGCTGCATTCCATCGGCGGCGACGAGTTCGTCATGTCTGACACGAGCACAGAAGACATCGCGACGGTTTCCCTCGCTGCGCCGGCGATACGCGAGATGGGCGACGCCGATCGCGCGCGCTGGGATGCATTCGTGATGGCATCGCCGGACGCGACCTTCTTTCATCGCGCGGCCTGGCGCGACGTGATCGAAGAAGCCTTCGGTCATCGCACGGTATTCCTCTATGCGGAGCGCGAAGGCCGCATCGTCGGCGTGCTGCCGCTCGCGCGCCAGAAGAGCGCGCTGTTCGGCGACGCGCTGATCTCGCTGCCGTTCTGCGTCTATGGTGGCGTGGTTGCCGAAGATCGCGTCGCTGCCGACGCCTTGCTCGACGCGGCCGAAGCGCGCGCTGCAGACATGGGCGTCGGTCATCTCGAATGTCGCGGCATGCATCGCCAGCGCGAGGCCTGGACCACCACCGATCTCTACGTCACCTTTCGCAAGGAAATCGCACGCGACCCGGAAGCCAACATGCTCGCGATCCCGCGCAAGCAGCGCGCGATGGTGAGAAAGGGCATCAAGGCGAATCTGGCGAGCACGGTCGATGACGACGTCGATCGTTTCTTCGCGCTCTATGCCGACAACGTGCATCGTCACGGCACGCCCGCGCAATCGCGCCGCTATTTCGAATTGCTCAAGCGCAGCTTCGGCGACGACTGTCGCGTGCTCACGGTCACCACGCCATCGGGTGCAGCGGTGTCGAGCGTGCTGAGCTACTACTTCCGCAACGAAGTCCTGCCGTACTACGCGGGCGACGCGCTCGCCTCGCGCGACACCGCGGCCAACGACTTCAAGTATTGGGAGTTGATGCGCCGCTCCTGCGAAGAAGACTTGACGCTGTTCGACTACGGTCGCAGCAAGGTCGGCACCGGTCCCTACGACTTCAAGCGCAACTGGGGCTTCACGCCACAGCCGCTCGCCTACGAATACAAATTGATCCGCGCCGCGCGCGTGCCCGAGAACAATCCCCTGAATCCGAAGTACCGCGCATTTATTGCGCTCTGGCAGCGCATGCCGCTGGCGCTCGCCAACCGCATCGGACCGATGATCGCGAGGAGTCTGGGCTGATGGACGATCTCCTCTTTCTCACGCATCGCATTCCCTATCCGCCCAACAAGGGCGACAAGCTGCGCTCGTACCATGTGCTGAAGCACCTGGCGAGCCGCTATCGCGTGCATCTCGGCACCTTCGTCGACGACGCCGCGGACTGGCAGCATGTCGGGACCGTCAAGTCGCTCTGCACCGGCGAAACCCTGTGCCTGCCGCTGTCGCCGCGTCGCGGCAAGTTGCGCAGCCTCTCGGGCCTGGCCACCGGGCAGGCGCTCGCGATTCCGTATTACCGCGACGCGCGCATGACGCGCTGGGTGGAGCACGTCATCGATCGTCATCGCATCCGGCGCGTGGTGGTGTTCTCGTCGCCGATGGCGCAATACGTCAACGAGCTCGACGACGTCGACCGCCTGATCGATTTCGTCGATGTCGATTCCGACAAGTGGAAGCAATACGCCGAAGCGGGCGGCAAGGCGACGGCGTGGCTCTATCGACGCGAATCCGAAAAGCTGCTGGAGTTCGAGCGCTACAGCGCGGCGCGCGCGATCGCCAGCGTATTCGTCACGCAGGCCGAGTCGGCGCTGTTCCGGCGTCTCGCGGGCGACCTGATCTCGCCTGTCATCACGGTCGAGAACGGCGTGGACGCGGAGTACTTCTCTGCGACCGCGGTCGCCAGACCCGAGGGCTGGCAGCACCGACAGGACGCTGCGGACAATCGCAGGATCGTCTTCACCGGCGCGATGGATTACAAACCCAACGTCGATGCGGCCGCTTGGTTCAGTCGCGAAGTCATGCCGTTGATCCGTCATCAGTTGCCTGAGGCAAGCTTCTGGATCGTCGGCGCGCGACCCACTGCGGAAGTTCGATCGCTGGCGCGCGCCAACGAGGTGTTCGTGACCGGCACGGTTGCCGATGTGCGCCCATACCTCGCGCACGCCGGCGCGGTGGTGGTGCCGATGCGCATGGCGCGCGGCATACAGAACAAGGCGCTCGAAGCGATGGCCATGGGCGCCGCGACTGTCGTCTCGATGACCTCGGCCACCGCGTTGAACGCGGTGCCGGGTCGCGATTTCCTGCTCGCCGACGACGCGGAGTCGTTCGCGCGCGCGGTCATCGAATTGCTCAACGACCCGCGCGAGCGCGCCAGGCTCGGCCATGCGGGACGCGAGGCCGTGCTCGAGAATTACGATTGGTCGCACAACCTGGCCCGCATCGATCGTTGCTTCGACTCGGATTTCGACCGCAGCGTCGATCGGCTTTTCGATGTGCCGCCGCGCGACGACGCTTCCTATCCGGAAGCGGCGGAAGCGCGCATCTACAAGCGTCGCGTGCCGCCCGGCCCGCTA
>JBBQCA010000213.1:0-5071 GCA_038318315.1 Burkholderiales bacterium
GAGGAACTCGACGTTGTTGGCGACCCCGACGACGCGATATTGCGCAAGCGCCTGACGCATGCGCGCGAGCGCCTGTCGACGATCGCGGCCCCACACGATCAGCTTGGCGATCATGGGGTCGTAGAAGGGCGTGATCTCGTCACCCTGCTCGACACCGGTATCGACGCGGACATGATCGCTCTCGACCGGCGGCGACAGATACACGAGCCGACCGGTCGACGGCAGGAAGCCCTTGTCGGGATCTTCGGCGTAGATGCGCGCTTCGAGCGCATGTCCATCGATGGACAGTTGATCCTGCGTCAACGGCAATCGCTCGCCCGATGCGACGCGCAACTGCCACTCGACCAGGTCGAGTCCGGTGATCATCTCGGTGACCGGATGCTCGACCTGCAGGCGCGTGTTCATCTCCATGAAATAGAAGCTGCCGTCTTGATTGGCGATGAACTCGACGGTGCCCGCACCGACATAGCCGACCGCCTTCGCGGCCTCGACCGCGGCGTTGCCCATCGCGGCGCGGCGCGCGTCGGTCATGCCGGGCGCAGGCGCTTCTTCGAGCACCTTCTGATGGCGGCGCTGCACCGAGCAATCGCGCTCGAACAGGTGCACGACGTTGCCATGCGTGTCGCCGAACACCTGGATCTCGATGTGGCGCGGCTTCAATACGTATTTCTCGACGAGCACGTGGTCGTCGTTGAACGAGCTCTTCGCTTCGCGCTTGCACGACACCAGCGATGCGTCGAAATCCTCGGCGCGATCGACGCGGCGCATGCCCTTGCCGCCACCGCCCGCGCTGGCCTTGATCAGCACCGGGTAGCCGATCTTCGCCGCCTGTTCGGCGAGCAGGGCCGGCGTCTGATCGTCGTCGTGATAGCCGGGCGTGAGCGGGACGCCGGCCTTCTCCATCAACTTCTTGGCTTCCGATTTCGAACCCATCGCGCGTATCGCGGCAACCGGCGGACCGATGAAGACGATGCCGGCCTTTGCACACGCCTCCGCGAAGTCTTCGTTCTCCGACAGGAAACCGTAGCCCGGATGAACCGCTTCGGCACCGGTGCGAAGCGCGGCTTCGAGGATGCGCTCGGCGACGAGGTAGGACTCGCGCGCGGGCGCGGGGCCGATCGCCACCGCCTCGTCCGCGAGCCGCACGTGGCGCGCATTCGCATCGGCCTCGGAGTACACCGCAACCGTCGCGATGCCCATGCGGCGCGCGGTCTGGATCACGCGGCAGGCAATCTCTCCGCGATTGGCGATCAGGATTTTCTTGAACATGGTTTCGCGGATCACATTCTGAACAGGCCGAACTTCGTCGGCGCGATCGGCGCATTGAGCGCCGCCGACAGCGACAGCCCGAGCACCCGCCGCGTCTGCGCGGGATCGATCACGCCGTCGTCCCACAGCCGCGCGGTGGCGTAATACGGATGACCCTGCTCTTCGTATTGCTTGCGCAGCGGCGCCTTGAAGCTCTCTTCGTCCTCGGCCGACCACTGGCCGCCCTTGCCTTCGATGCCATCGCGCCGCACCGTCGCCAGCACGCTCGCGGCCTGCTCGCCGCCCATCACGCTGATGCGCGCGTTCGGCCACATCCACAGGAAGCGCGGCGAGTAGGCGCGGCCGCACATGCCGTAGTTGCCGGCGCCGAACGAGCCGCCGATCAGCATCGTGATCTTGGGCACTTGCGCGGTCGCGACCGCGGTCACCAACTTGGCGCCGTCCTTCGCGATGCCCGCATTTTCGACCTTGCGGCCGACCATGAAGCCGGTGATGTTCTGCAGGAACAGCAGCGGCACGCCGCGTTGCACGCACAGTTCGATGAAGTGCGCGCCCTTCTGCGCGGACTCACCGAACAGGATGCCGTTGTTGGCGATGATGCCCACCGGCATGCCGTAGAGATGCGCGAAACCGGTCACCAGCGTGGCGCCGTAGCGCTGCTTGAATTCGTCCAGGCGCGAGCCATCGACGACGCGCGCGATGACCTCGCGCACGTCGTAAGGCTTCTTCGTATCCTGTGGAATCACGCCGTAGATTTCTTCCGGGTCGTAGGCCGGTTCCTCGATCGCTGCGAAGCTCACGCCGTTGGGCTTCCTGCGATTGAGATTGCCGACGATGTGGCGCGCGATGTAGAGCGCGTGGCTGTCGTTCTCGGCCAGGTGATCGGCCACGCCCGAGATGCGCGTATGCACGTCGCCGCCGCCGAGGTCTTCGGCGCTGACGACTTCTCCGGTCGCGGCCTTCACGAGCGGTGGGCCACCCAGGAAGATCGTGCCCTGGTTGCGCACGATCACGGTCTCGTCGCTCATCGCCGGAACGTACGCGCCGCCCGCCGTGCACGAGCCCATCACCACCGCGATCTGCGGGATCGCCTTGGCGCTCATGTTGGCCTGGTTGTAGAAGATGCGGCCGAAGTGATCGCGGTCGGGGAAGACCTCGTCCTGGCGCGGCAGATAGGCGCCGCCAGAATCGACCAGGTAGATGCACGGCAGATGATTCTGCTCGGCGACTTCCTGCGCGCGCAGGTGCTTCTTGACCGTCAACGGATAGTAGGTCCCGCCCTTCACCGTCGCGTCGTTGGCGACGATCATGCACTCGGTGCCGGCAACGCGGCCGACGCCTGTGATGACGCCGGCCGACGGCGCTTCATCGTCGTACATGCCGTGTGCGGCGAGCTGGCCGAGTTCGAGGAAGGGCGTGCCGGGATCGAGAAGACGGTTCACTCTTTCGCGTGGCAACAGCTTGCCGCGCGCGGTGTGCTTGGCGCGCGCGGCTTCGCCGCCACCCGCTTCGACTTTCGCGACCTGCGCATGCAGATCGTCGATCAACGCACGCATCGCTTTGGCGTTGCCCTTGAATTCTTCAGAGCGCGGATTGAGTTTGGATTCGAGCTTCATGCGGTCTTTTCTTCGGCGAGGCCGAGTTGCTGCTTCATCTCCTGGCGAATCACGAACTTCTGGACCTTGCCGGTCACCGTCATCGGAAACTCGCGGACGAAGCGAATGTATCTGGGTATCTTGTAATACGCGATGCGACCCTGGCAGAACTCGCGGATCTCGCCTTCGTCGATGGTCTGACCCGGCTTCGCAATGATCCACGCGCACAGCTCTTCGCCGTAGCGCGTGTCGGGCACGCCGACCACCTGGACGTCCTGCACCTTGGGATGGCGGTACAGGAACTCCTCGACCTCGCGAGGATAGATGTTCTCGCCGCCGCGAATCACCATGTCCTTGATGCGGCCGACGATGTTGACATAGCCCTCGTCATCCATGGTCGCGAGATCGCCGGTGTGCATCCAGCCTTCGGGATCGATCGCCTCGCGCGTGAGCTCTTCATCGTCCCAATAGCCATGCATCACCGAATAGCCGCGAGTGCACAGTTCGCCTGAAACACCGGGTGCCACGATCTCGCCGGTCTCGGGATCGACAATCTTCACTTCGAGATGCGGCTGCACCTGACCGACGGTCGAGACGCGCTTGTCCAGCGGCGTGTCGGTCGAGCTCTGGCAACTGACCGGACTGGTCTCGGTCATGCCGTAGGCGATCGTGATCTCCGACAGATGCATGCGATCGACCACGCGCTTCATCACTTCGGTGGGACACGGCGAGCCGGCCATGATGCCGGTGCGCAGCGTGCCCAAATCGAACTCGTCGAAGCGTGGATGATCGAGCTCGGCGATGAACATGGTCGGCACGCCGTGCAGGCCGGTGCAGCGCTCGGCCTGCACGGTCTCGAGCACCGTCAGCGCATCGAAGCCGTCGTTCGGATACACGATGGTCGAGCCGTGCGTGAGGCACGCGAGATTGCCGAGCACCATGCCGAAGCAGTGGTACAGCGGCACCGGAATGCATAGCCGATCGGCAGGCGTGAGCTTCATGCACTCGCCGATGAAGAAGCCGTTGTTGAGGATGTTCCGGTGGGTCAGCGTCGCGCCTTTGGGAAAGCCTGTCGTGCCGCTGGTGAACTGGATGTTGATCGGGTCGGTCGCGTTCAGGCGCGATGACGCGTCGGCCACGCGCGGATCGTCTCTGCGGCCGCTCGCGAGCAATGTCGAGAAGCGCAGCAGGCCCGGCACCTCGTCGCGGTCGTCGGGCGTATCGATCCACGCGACGGTCCGCAGCTGCGGCAGGCGCGCAGCCTGCAAGGCCCCGGCGCAAGCCGTCGCGAGTTCGGGCGCGACTTCGCGCAGCATCCCGAGGTAGTCGCTGCTTTTGAAATGCGCCATCGCAACCAGCGCCTTGCAGCCTACCTTGTTCAACGCGTACTCGAGTTCGGACGTGCGATACGCCGGATTGATGTTGACCAGGATCAGCCCGACTTTCGCAGTCGCGAGCTGCATCAGCACCCAGGCCGCATTGTTGTGCGACCAGATCCCGATCCGATCGCCGGTCTCGAGACCGAGTCCGAGCAGCGCGCTGGCGAGTCTGCTCGACTCGCGCTGCAACTCGCGGTAGGTGAAGCGCAGCTTCTCGTGCGCACTGACCATGGCCTCGCGATCGGGCTGACGTTCCACCATCGCGTCGAAGAAATCGCCGATGGTCTGCTCGATCACCGGTACATCGGTGGCGCCTTTCGCCAGACTGTGGGTCAATCGCATAGCGAACTCCTAAACGAATTCCTACATCGACTCGTTGTACAACTCGCGTCCGATCAGCATGCGCCGGATCTCGCTGGTGCCCGCACCGATCTCGTAGAGCTTCGCATCGCGCCACAGGCGACCGGTCGGATATTCGTTGGTGTATCCCACGCCGCCCAACACCTGGATCGCTTCGCCCGCCATCCACGTCGCCTTCTCGGCCGAATAGAGAATCGCGCCCGCCGCATCCTTGCGCAAGGTGCGCGAATGATCGGCGCGATCGCACGCCTGCCCTACTGCATACACGTAGGCGCGCGACGCCTGCCAGGTGGTGTACATGTCCGCGAGCTTGCCCTGCATCAACTGGAACTCGCCGATGCTCTGGCCGAACTGCTTGCGCTCGTGCACGTACGGCAGCACCACGTCCATGCACGCGGCCATGATGCCGAGCGGTCCGCCCGAGAGCACCGCGCGCTCGTAGTCGAGGCCCGACATCAGCACCTTGAC
>JBBQCA010000214.1:0-4954 GCA_038318315.1 Burkholderiales bacterium
CTACGACGTCTCGAACGACTTCTACAAGCTGTTCCTCGATTCGAATCTGGTCTATTCGTGCGCCTACTTCAAGCACGATGACGAGACGCTCGAGCAGGCGCAGTTGAACAAGCTGGACCACATTCTCAACAAGGTTCAACTGAAGCAAGGCGATCGACTTCTCGACGTCGGTTGCGGCTGGGGCTCGATGATCATTCG
This sequence comes from Burkholderiales bacterium, assembly GCA_038318315.1. Classification (GTDB taxonomy): domain Bacteria; phylum Pseudomonadota; class Gammaproteobacteria; order Burkholderiales; family Burkholderiaceae_D; genus CAHJXF01. The sequence continues at coordinate 199 of JBBQCA010000214.1, forward strand.
CGCGGCGCAGCGCGGCGCGCACGCGGTGGGGGTCACGCTCTCCGAGAATCAGTACGCATACGCGAAGGAAGCGATCGCGAAGCTCGGCCTGTCATCGCGCTGCGAGGTGCGCCTGCAGGACTATCGCGATGTTCCCGAGAAGGACGGCTACGACAAGATCGTCAGCATCGGCATGCTCGAGCACGTGGGCGTCAAGAATCTGCCGCTTTATTTTTCGAAGTTGCATACGCTGCTCAAGGATGGGGGCGCGATGCTGATCCACGGCATCACGGCGACGCATCCCGAGCGTCGACAGGTCGGCCGCGGCGCCGGCGAGTTCATCGAAAAGTACGTTTTCCCCGATGGTGATTTGCCGCACGTCAGCGACGTGATGCGCACGATGGCCTATGAAGGTTTCGAAGTGGTCGATGCGGAATCGCTGCGTCGCCACTATGCGAAGACCCTCACGCACTGGGCGCATCGCCTCGACGCGCATCCCCAGCAGGCCCGTGCGATCGCGGGCGACAAGCGCTTTCGCATCTGGCGCGTCTATCTGGCCGGCTCCGCCTACGGCTTCCGCGACAACTGGATGAACATCTACCAGATGCTCGCGTGCAAGCTCGGTGGCTCGGGCCTCAACCCTTTTCCGAAAACGCGCGACTGGATGTATCGGTAGGCGGGGACTTCGTTCGAATCCAGTATTCTTGCGCGTTCGCCGGCTTGCCCGGCCTTTTTCTTTCATCGAAGCTCGCGCATGGATCTCCTTTTGCTCGTCAAGGCCGTCATTCTCGGCATCGTCGAAGGCCTCACCGAATTCCTTCCGGTCTCCAGCACCGGCCACCTGATCCTCGCGGGCAGCCTGCTCAACTTCACCGGCGAGAAGGCCAAGGCCTTCGAGATCATCATCCAGGCCGGCGCCATCCTCGCGGTGTGCTGGGAATATCGCGTGAAGATAGCCACCGTCATCGCCGGTCTGGGCAGCGACCCGAAGGCGAGGCGCTTCGTGCTCAACCTCTTCATCGCCTTCCTGCCGGCCGCGATCCTCGGCCTCTTGTTCATCAAGAAGATCAAGGCGGTCCTGTTCGCGCCGGTTCCGGTGGCGCTCGCCTTCATCGTCGGCGCGTTCGTCATCCTGTGGGTCGAGCGTCGCATCAAGAGCGGCGCCGCGCGTCCTCCGCGCATCGACTCGATCGACGACCTGACGCCGCTCGATGCGCTCAAGATCGGCTGTGCGCAGGCCTTCGGTCTCATCCCCGGCACGTCGCGCTCGGGCGCGACCATCATCGGCGCGATGCTGTTCGGCCTGTCGAGAAAGGCTGCGACCGAGTTCTCGTTCTTCCTCGCGATCCCCACGCTGTTCGCAGCGACGCTCTATTCGCTCTACAAGGAACGCAACAACCTGGCCGGGGCCGACGTGCCGCTGCTCGCGGTCGGCCTGATCGTGTCCTTCATCGCGGCTTTCTTCTGCGTGCGCTGGCTGCTGCGCTACATCAGCACGCACGATTTCACGATGTTCGCGTGGTACCGCATCGCGTTCGGCATCGTGGTGTTGATCACCGCGTATACCGGCATGGTGGTGTGGGCCGAATGATCGATTGACGCGATCGGCAGCGGCAGCATCGAATACGCTGCTCTATCGTCATCGTTCGACCCCATGACCCTTTCGTTGATCGACGCGCCATCCCAGGCGTCCACGATGGACGCGGCCCACGCGGTCCTGCATCGCGTCTTCGGCTACACCGCGTTTCGCGGCCACCAGGGTGATGCGATCGCGCACGTCATCGAGGGCGGCGATGCGCTGGTGCTGATGCCGACCGGCGCGGGCAAGTCGCTCTGCTATCAGATTCCCGCGCTGGTCCGACGCGATCGCGGCTTCGGCTGCGGTGTGGTGGTATCGCCGCTGATCGCGCTCATGCAGGACCAGGTCTCGGCGTTGAAGGAGAGCGGCGTGCGCGCGGCCTTCCTGAACTCGACGCAGTCCGCGCAACGCGCATCCGAAGTCGAACACGCGTTCCGATCGGGTGCGCTCGATCTGCTGTATGTCGCGCCGGAACGCCTGCTCACCGATCGCTGCCTGCAACTGCTGTCGTCGGCGCCGGTGTCGTTGTTCGCGATCGACGAAGCGCATTGCGTCTCGCAGTGGGGTCACGATTTCCGGCCCGAGTACATGCAGCTCGAACTGCTCGGCAAACGCTTTCCCGGCGTGCCGCGGATCGCGCTGACCGCGACCGCCGATCCGGCGACGCGCGTGGAGATCGTCGAGCAGCTCGATCTGACCGACGCGAAGCTGTTCGTCTCGAGTTTCGATCGGCCCAACATCCGCTACGAGATCGTCGAGAAGATCGATGCGCGCCGGCAACTGCTGGCCTTCATGCGCGCCGAGCACGACGGCCACGCCGGCATCGTCTATTGCCTTTCGCGTCGCAAGGTGGACGAGACCGCGGCCTTCCTGGTGGAGGAAGGCATCAAGGCGATGCCGTATCACGCCGGCATGGACAGCGACTCGCGCCAGCAGAATCAATCGCGTTTCCTGCGCGAGGACGGCATGGTGATGGTCGCCACCATTGCCTTCGGCATGGGCATCGACAAGCCCGACGTGCGCTTCGTCGCGCACCTCGATCTGCCCAAGAGCATCGAAGGCTATTACCAGGAGACCGGCCGCGGCGGTCGTGACGGCGCTCCGGCCGATGCATGGATGGCATACGGCCTGCAGGACGTCGTGCAACTGCGCCGCATGATCGACGAGTCCGATGGCAGCGAGCAGTACAAGCGCGTCTCCAGCGGCAAGCTCGACGCGATGCTCGGGTTGTGCGAGACCGCGTCGTGCCGACGCGCACGCCTCCTCGCGTATTTCGGCGAGGACGATGCGGTGGGCATGAAGTGCGGCAACTGCGACAACTGCATAACGCCGCCCGAGACCTTCGACGCGACCATCGCGGTCCAGCAACTGCTCTCGTGCATCTATCGATTGAAGAAGGAACGTGGCCAGAGCTTCGGCGCGATGCATGTGATCGCGATCCTGCGCGGCGACAAGACAGCACGCAGCGCCGAGAAGATCGCACAATGGAATCACGACACGCTCTCGACCTTCGGTATCGGCGCCGAACGCAGCGAGGCCGAGTGGCGCGCGATCGTCCGGCAATGCATCGCCGCGGGCCTGGTCGATGTCGATCATGCGACCTACGGCACGCTGCACCTGACGGCGAAGAGTCGCGCCGTGCTGCGCGGCGAAGAGCAGATCATGCTGCGTCGGTTTGTGAATGACACCAAGCGCAAGAAGGCTCGCGGCCGCGCCTCGTTCGATCTCGCCGAAGGACTCGACGCAGCGGGCGCCGCACTCTTCGATGCGCTGCGCTCCTGGCGTCTCGCGGCCGCTCGCGAGCACAGCGTGCCGGCCTACGTGATCTTTCACGACGGCACGCTGAAAGACATCGCGCGCCTGCGCCCCGCCTCGTACACCGCTCTTGCCGCGATCCCCGGAGTGGGCGCGAAGAAACTCGAAGCGTACGGAGACGATCTCCTCGCTCTGATCGAACGTCATCCACAAGGACTCCAATGAAACACCGTGAACTCGGCCACTCCGGCATCCACGTCGCGCCGCTCGCTTTCGGAGGCAACGTGTTCGGATGGTCGGCCGACGAAGCGACCTCGTTCTCGCTGCTCGATGCGTTCGTCGATGGCGGCTTCAATCTCGTCGACACCGCCGACGTCTATTCGCGCTGGGCGCCGGGACACGCGGGCGGCGAGTCGGAGACCGTGATCGGCAAGTGGTTGAAGAAGAGTGGCAGGCGCGACGCGGTAGTGATCGCGACCAAGGTCGGCAAGGACATGGGCAACGACAACAAGGGATTGTCGAAGCGCCACATCCATCGTGCGGTCGACGCATCGTTGAAGCGCCTGCAGACCGACTACCTCGATCTCTATCAGTCGCACGACGACGATGCCGACACGGCATTCGAGGAAACGCTCGAAACCTATGCGCGGCTGATCGAGTCGGGCAAGGTGCGCGCGATCGGTGCGTCGAACTTCACGGCCGAGCGCTTCGCGGCCGCGCTCGACGTGAGCGAGCGCGACGGGCTGCCGCGCTACGAGACCTTGCAACCGGAATACAACCTGGTCGCGCGCGCCGTCTATGAAGACGAACTCGAGCCGCTGTGCGTGCGACGCGGCGTGGGCGTGATCAACTTCTTCGGACTCGCGCGCGGCTTTCTGTCGGGCAAGTATCGAAGCGAGGCGGATCTGGGCAAGAGCACGGTCCGCGGAGCCGGCGTCAAGGACATGCTCGATGCGCGCGGCATGCGTATCCTCGACGCGCTCGATGCCGTTGCATCGCGTTACGGGGTCGCACCGGCGACGATCGCGATTGCATGGCTGATCGCGCGTCCCTCGATCACTGCGCCGATCGCGAGCGCGACTTCGCTTCTCCAGTTGAAAGAGCTGCACGCGGCTGCCACACTGGAGCTCGATCGCGATGCGATCGACGCGCTCGACACTGCGAGCGATCCGACTGCTTCAAGCACGTGAACGCACAAGCGAGGAGACCATCATGACCGACCACATCTACAAGATGCTCGAGCTTACGGGTTCGTCCGAGACCAGCATCGAGGACGCCTGCCAGCGCGCGATCGCCAAGGCGAGCGAGAGCGTGCGCAACATCCGCTGGTTCGAGGTCACCGACACGCGCGGACATGTGGCCGATGGGAAGATCGGGCACTGGCAAGTGACCATCAAGGTCGGCTTCACTCTCGAATAGATACGGGCGGTCGAAGGCGCCGCC
>JBBQCA010000215.1:0-4934 GCA_038318315.1 Burkholderiales bacterium
GATGCTCGCGATCCATCTCGACGGCGCATTCCTCACCACGCGCGCGTGCATCATGCACATGTACGCGTCGGGCAGGGGCGGCAGCATCATCTACTTGGGGTCGGTACATTCGAAGGAAGCCTCGGTGCTCAAGTCACCGTACGTGACGGCCAAGCACGGCCTGATCGGGCTCGCAAAGACGATCGCCAAGGAAGGTGCCGCGCACAACGTGCGCGCCGACGTGATCTGCCCCGGCTTCGTGCGCACGCCGCTGGTGGACAAGCAGATCCCCGAGCAGGCCGCGAAGCTGGGCATCAGCGAAGCCGACGTGATCCGCAACGTGATGCTGAAGGACACCGTGGACAAGGAATTCACGACCGTGGCCGATGTGGCCGAGGTCGCGCTGATGTTCGCGTCCTTCCCGAGCAATGCGCTGACGGGGCAGTCGCTGGTGGTCAGTCACGGGTGGTTCATGCAGTAGGAAATCCCGCGCCTTCGGGCCGAGCCGTCGGGCTCGAATGCGCGCGTGCGGCCAAGCTCCTCAGCGCCGCTCTTCCCAAGCGCTGCGCGCCGCGCTCGCCTGCTTGAACATCGCCTCGAGCGCATCGCGATCGCCCGCCGCGATCCACGCGCGCAGCGTGTCCAGACGCGTGCGATATGCATCGAGGTCGTCGAGCAACGCATCGCGATTGGCGATCGCGATGTCGCGCCACATCTCGGGACTGCTCGCGGCGATGCGCGTGAAGTCGCGAAAGCCGCCGCCCGCGAGCGCGAACTTGAGCTCGGCGTCGGGCGCGTCGGCGATCTGCGCGACCAGCGCATACGCGAGCAGATGCGGCAGATGGCTGACCGCCGAGAGGACCTGGTCGTGCGCATCGGCATTCAATATTTCGACGCGCGCACCGCACGCGGCCCACGCGTCGCGCACCCGCGCGACGATCGCTGCGTCGTTCTCGGCAAGCGGTGTGAGCAACACGCACTTGCCGACGAACAAGTCGGCGAGCGCAGCGTCCGGCCCATGCACTTCGCGGCCGGCGATCGGATGTCCCGGCACGAAGCGTGCGATGCGCGCGCCGAGCGCGCGGCGCGCGGCTTCGATCGCGTCGCGCTTGGTGCTGCCGACATCGGTGACGATCGCATCGCGTTCGAGATGCGGCGCGATCGCGTCGAGAATTTTCCCGGTCTGCGCGACGGGCGCGGCGATGACGACGAGGTCGCATCCGGTGACCGCATGACTGGCGTCCTGCGCCACGGCGTCGACGATGCCGAGTTCACGCGCGCGCGCAGCCGCCGCGGGATCGCGATCGAATGCGACGATCTCGTGCGCAAGACCTGCGCGCCGCAACGCGAGCGCGAACGAGCCGCCGATCAGCCCGCTGCCGAGTATCGCTACGCGCGCGAACATGGGCCGGTCGTGCTAGCGACCCATCGCATCGGGCAGCGCCGCAAGGAACGCCTCGTTCTCGCGCTGCGTTCCGATCGACACGCGCAACCACTGCGGCAGGCCGTAGTTCGCCACTGGCCGCACGATCACGCCGCGCTTCAACAACGCGAGATTAACGCGCGCGCCCGCGTCCTTGTCGTCGCCCGCCTTGAACAGAACGAAGTTGCCGTACGACGGGATGTATTCGATGCCTGCCGTATCGAAGGCTTTGGTGAGTTGCGCGAGACCGGCGCGATTGAGCGCGTAGATCTCGTCGAGAAACGCCTGATCGCCGAGCGCCGCGACTGCCGCGGCCTGCGCGAGCGCATTGACGTTGAAGGCCGCGCGCACGCGATTCATCAGGTCGGTGAGCGCCGGCTGCGCGATGCCGTAACCGATGCGCAGACCCGCCAGCCCATAGGCCTTGCTGAAGGTGCGCGACACCAGCAGGTTGGGAAAGCGCCGCACCCATTGCGTCGAGTCGAAGCGCAAGGCCGGTTCGAGATATTCGGTGTAGGCCTCGTCGAGCACCACCACGGTTTCGGCGGGCAGCGCCGCGAGAAAGGCCTCGATGCGTTGCGGCTCGAGGAAGGTACCGGTGGGGTTGCTCGGATTGGCGATGTACACGAGTTGTGCTGCGCCCTCGCCGTCTTCGCCACATGCGGCGACCAGCATCGCATCGAGATCGTGCGCTAGCCCTGCGGTCGCGGGGACGACGGTCGCCTTCGCGCCGATCTTCTGCGTGGCGAGCGCATAGACCACGAATCCGTATTGCGAATACACGACCCGGCCCGCGCTGCCCGAGAACGTCATCGCCGCGGTGATCAGGATGTCGCTCGATCCCGAGCCGAGCACGATCCATTCGGGATCGATGCCGAGCTTCTTCGAGAGCACCTGCTTCAGATCGAAGCCGTTGTCGTCGGGGTAGCGCCCGATCTCCGCCATCGCCGCGGCCATCGCGCGCTGCGCGCTGGCGGGAATGCCCAGCGGGTTTTCGTTCGATGCGAGCTTGACGATCTTCGCCGGGTCGAGCCCGAACTCGCGCGCCACTTCCTCGATCGGCTTGCCGCCGATGTAGGGCGCGATCGAGCGAATGTAGTCGGGGATGTGAAGCGCCGGGACCGATGAGGTCGTCATGGATGAGGCTCGCGATTTGATGAGATGACGCGGGGACAACAGCGGGGACGGCGCCCGGAACGACGAGGAACAATGCCGCGCTCAGGCCAATGGATACGAGCCGAGGATCTTGAAGAAGCCGGCCTGGGCTTTCAATTCGCCCAGAGCCGCGGCCACGCCGGCATCGGTCTCGTGGCCTTCGACGTCGATGTAGAAGTGATAGACCCACACGCCGGTGCGCGCGGGCCGCGACTCGAAGCGCGTCATCGACACGCCGTGACGCGCAAGCGGTTCGAGCGCTTCATAGACGGCGCCCGACTTGTTGGCGACCGAAAACACGATCGAGGTCTGGTCGCGACCCGACGGCGTCGTGGCGATCGCCCCGATCACGGCGAAGCGCGTGGTGTTGCGCGCGAGATCCTGGATGTGCGACGCGACCGCGACCAGTCCGTAGCGCTCGATCGCGAGGTCGCCCGCGATCGCGGCGACGCCGACATCCTCCGAGGCCATCTTCGCGGCCAGGCCGTTGCTTGCCACCGGCACGGTTTCGATGTCCGGGTAATGGCGAGCCAGCCACAGCGCGCATTGCGCGAGCGCCTGCGGATGCGCACAGATGCGCGTGACCGCGCGGCCGTCGCCGGTCGCGCTGTTGACTATCATCGAACCGCTCCTGGTGAGCAGGTGGTGATCGATCGCCAGCGCGACTTCGCCGCAGATGCGCAGCGGCGAGTTGAGCAGCATGTCGAGACTGCGATTGACGGTGCCCTCGGTCGAGTTCTCGACCGGGATCACGCCGAAGTCCGACGATGTCGCCTCGACCTCGCGAAAGATCTCGTCGATGGTCGCGCACGGCCGGCGTTCGACCGAACGGCCGAACTGCAGGATCACCGCGTGCTCGCTGTACGTGCCTTCGGGCCCGAGATACGCGACCACCGCGGGACGCTCGAGCGCGCGGCACGCCGACATGATTTCGCGGTAGATGGTCGCGATGGAATCGTCGGGCAGCGGCCCTTCGTTCAACGTTCCAAGGCGTCGCACCACCTGCGCTTCGCGTTCGGGACGAAACACCTGCGCGTTCGCATCGGTCTCGCGTTTCAGTTCGCCAACGCGTTGCGCGACGCGCGCACGGCGATTGAGCAAGGCAAGGACCTCCGCATCGATCGCGTCGATCTCGTCGCGCAACGACGCGAGCGTGTCGGGTTTGGAGGCGTCGTTCATGGCTGCACTCGCGGGCCGGTCAACCGTGTCTGCGTTCGAAATCGCGCATGAACGCCACCAGCGCTTCGACGCCGGCACGCGGCATCGCGTTGTAGATCGACGCGCGTATGCCGCCAATCGCGCGATGGCCCTTCAACCCCTTGAGTCCGGCAGCCGTCGCATCGGCGACGAAGCGTTTCGTCAGATCGTCGTCGCGCAACTGGAACGTCACGTTCATGCGCGAGCGATCCTCGACCGCGACCCGGGTCGCGTAGAAGTCCGACGCGTCGAGCGCGTCGTACAGCAGTTTCGCCTTGTCGATGTTGAGCATCTCGATCGCCTGCATCGGCGACAGATCGGGACGACCGATCGCGGCCGGTCGCGCCTTCAGCCACTTGAAAACCAGGCCCGCAAGATAGATCGCATAGGTGGGCGGGGTATTGAACATCGAATCGTTGTCGGCCACCACCTTGTAGTCGAAGGCCGCCGGGCACAGGGGATGGGCCTTGCCGATCAGGTCGTCGCGCACGATCACGAAGGTCAGGCCGGCCATGCTGACGTTCTTCTGCGCGCCGCCGTAGATCAGGCCGTAGCGCGTCACGTCGATGGGACGCGACAGGATGTGCGACGACGCGTCTTCGATCAGCGGCGTCGCGTCGTCACCGTAGACCGTTCGCACGTCGGGGGTCGCTTGATACTCGATGCCGGCGATGGTTTCGTTGCCGCAGATGTGGACGTAGGCAGCGCCCTTGGTGGGCTGCCACTCGCCGGCTTTCGGCACGCGCACATAGCCGTCCGCCTTGCTCGACGCGATCACGTGCACGTCGCCGTAGCGGCGCGCTTCGGTGATCGACTTGGTGGACCAGATGCCGGTGTCGACATAGTCGGCCACGCCGATGCCACGCATCATGTTGAGCGGAACGATCGCGTTCTCCGCCAGCGCGCCGCCCTGCATGAAGAGGATCTTGTAGTTGGCCGGCGCCCCCAGTAATTCGCGCAGGTCGGCCTCGGCCTCGCCGATCACGGGCGCGTAATCGGCGCCGCGATGGCTCATCTCCATCACCGACATGCCGGTGCCGCGCCAGTCGAGCATTTCGCTCGCGGCCTGACGCAGCACCTCTTCGGGAATGGTCGCGGGACCCGGCGAAAAATTGAAGGCGCGCGTCATGGCCGGGTTGTGCGATTGACTGCGTGCGCGTTACTTCTTGGCCGGTGCGCT
>JBBQCA010000216.1:0-4892 GCA_038318315.1 Burkholderiales bacterium
CTACGGGATGTTGATCGGCGAGCAGACCGCCGAAGCGATCAAGAAGCAGATCGGTTCCGCCTTCCCCGGCTCCGAGGTCAAGGAGATGGAAGTCAAGGGCCGCAACCTCGCCGAAGGCGTGCCGCGCTCGTTCACGATCTCCTCCAACGAGATCCTCGAAGCGCTCACCGACCCGATCAACAACATCGTGTCGGCCGTCAAGAGCGCGCTAGAGCAGACGCCGCCCGAACTGGGCGCCGACATCGCCGACAAGGGCATGATGCTGACCGGTGGCGGCGCGTTGCTGCGCGACCTCGATCGCCTGCTGATGGAAGAAACCGGACTGCCGGTGGTGGTTGCCGAAGAGCCGTTGACCTGTGTGGTGCGCGGCTGCGGCATGGCGCTCGAACGCATGGACAAGCTGGGCAGCATCTTCACCCACGAGTAAGGCAACGCCGCTGTTTTCACGAGCCGACGCAGACAGACATCGCGGTAGTTTTGCAGCGACCTGAGAGCGAGCATGGAACAAATCGCTCCGCCGCTGTTCAAGCAAGGCCCGTCTGCGCTCGCGAAGCTGTTCTTCTTCGCGGTGCTCGCATTGACGCTGCTGGTCGCCGACACGCGCTTCGAGGCGCTGCGCTATGCGCGCGGTGTGCTCGGCACGGCGCTCTACCCGGTGCAGCGCGGGGTGCTCGCGCCCACCGAATGGCTGGGCGGTCTCGGACGCTATTTCGAATCGCTCGATCGCGTCGAGCGCGACAACCAGCAGCTTGCGCGCGAGAAGACCGAACTTGCGCAGACCGCGTTGCGCGCAGCCAGCCTCGAATCCGAGAACGCCCACCTGCGCAGCCTCGCGGGATTGCGCGAAGGACTCAAGGCGAAGTCGGTCGCGGCCGAAATCCTCTATGACGCGCGCGACCCGTTCTCGCGCAAGGTCATCATCGATCGCGGCACCGGCGACGGCGTCGATCGCGGCCAGCCGGTGATCGACGAATCGGGCGTGGTGGGCCAGGTCACGCGCGTCTTCCAGATGTCCTCCGAGATCACCTTGCTGACGGATCGCGAACAGGCCATACCCGTGCAGAACCTGCGCACCGGCGTGCGCGGCATCGCCTATGGCGGCGGCAGCGGCGGCGGCGCCGGCCTGATCGATCTGCGCTTCATGCCGACCAACGTCGACGTCAAGCAGGGCGATCTGCTCGTCACCTCGGGACTCGACGGCGTCTTTCCCCAGGGCCTGCCGGTCGCGCGCGTCCTCGGCGTGGAGCGCAATGCGGCTTTTCAGTTCGCGAAGATCCTGTGTGCGCCGCTCGGGGGCACCGAACGCAATCGCCACGTGCTGGTACTGTTGACCGAGAAGCCAACACCGCGTCCGGCCGACGAGCCGACCGAGGCCAGAAAAGGCAAGCGGAGCAGGGCGCCATGAGGACGCGGGTACCGATGCCGCCGCCGCAGTCGGTCAATCCTGGCCGCGTGGCCAACAAGCAGTACCTGTTGCGCCCGGTCAATCCCGCGTTCATCGTGGGCTCGCTGCTCGCGGCCTTCATCCTCAACCTGCTGCCGTGGGGGCGGATGCTCGCGGTTCCCGACTTCGTCGCGCTGGTGCTGGTGTTCTGGAACATCCATCAACCGCGGCGCGTGGGCATCGGCGTGGCGTTCCTGATGGGCCTCTTCATGGACGTGCACGATGCCGCGCGCCTGGGCGAGAACGCGCTCGCGTACACCATCCTTTCGTACGGCGCGATCATGCTGCATCGACGTCTGGCTTCGTTTCCGGTGTTGACGCAATCGCTGCAGGTGCTGCCGCTGTTCCTGGCGGCGCAGGTGGTGGTCGTGATCGTGAGGCTTGTGATCGGCGCGCCCTTCCCGGGCTGGCCGCTGTTCCTCGAGAGCGTGACCACCGCGCTGCTCTGGCCGCTCGCGACCTGGCTGCTGCTCGCGCCGCAGCGCCGTCCGCTGGAGCGCGACGAGACCCGACCGATATGACGCGCGCTGCTATCTCCGATGTGACGCCATGACCGAATTCAAGGACACCCAACGCGAGCTGTATATCTTTCGCCTGCGGCTGATCGCGGCGATGCTGTTCGTGTTCGCGTGCTTCGGTCTCCTGATCGCGCGCTACCTGACCCTGCAGGTGGTGAACCACGAAAAGTACGCGACGCGAGCCGAAGAGAACCGCATCTCGCTGGTTCCGATCGCGCCCAATCGCGGCATCGTCACCGACCGCAACGGCGTCGTGCTCGCGCGCAACTACTCGGCCTACACGCTCGAGATCACGCCCTCGAAGGTCGCCGACCTCGACGCGACCATCGACGCCCTGGGCGAGATCGTCACGATCGAAGCGCGCGATCGCAAGCGCTTCAAGAAGCTGATCGAAGAGACCAAGACGTTCGAGAGCATTCCGATCCGCACGCGCCTGTCCGACGACGAAGTCGCGCGCTTCGTCGCCCAGCGCTTTCGCTTTCCCGGCGTCGACGTGCAGGCGCGCCTGTTCCGCCAATACCCGTTGGGTGAGAGCGCGGCGCACGTGATCGGCTACATCGGCCGCGTCAGCGAGAAGGATCTCGATCGCCTCGAAGAGCGCGAGGACAAGGAAGGCGTCGACCTGCTCACGAACTACCAGGGCACCGACTACATCGGCAAGGAAGGGCTCGAGAAGCGCTACGAAGCATCGCTGCACGGAACCACCGGCGCCGAAGAGATCGAGGTCACGGCAGCGGGCCGCGCGGTGCGCACGCTGTCGCGACGGCCACCGCTGTCGGGCGACAACCTGGTGCTGTCGATCGACATCAAGCTCCAGCAGCTGGTGGAGGAAGCCTTCGGCGATCGTCGCGGCGCGCTGGTCGCGATCGAGCCCGCGACCGGCGACATCCTCGCGTTCGTCTCGCGGCCGAGCTTCGATCCGAATCTGTTCGTCGAGGGCATCGACGCGGAGAACTGGAAGGCGTTGAACGAATCGATCGACAAGCCGCTGGTGAATCGCCCCTTGTCGGGCACCTATCCGCCGGGCTCGACCTTCAAGCCTTTCCTGGCACTGGCCGCGCTCGAGAACGGCAAGCGCACGCCGCAGCAGACCATCTACGACCCGGGCTATTTCAACTTCGGCAACCATCGCTTTCGCGACGACAAGGAAGGCGGGCACGGCACGGTCGACATGTACAAGTCGATCGTCGCGTCGTGCGACACCTACTACTACACGCTCGCGTCCGACATGCCGATCGACATGATCGCCAAGTTCCTCAAGCCGTTCGGCTTCGGTCAGATCACGGGGGTCGATCTGGACGGCGAACGCACCGGCGTGCTGCCCTCGACCGAATGGAAACGAAAGGCGTTTCGAAAGCCCGAGCAGCAACGCTGGTTTCCCGGCGACACCATCTCGGTCGGCATCGGCCAGGGCTACAACGCCTACACGCCGCTGCAGCTCGCGCATGCCGTTGCAACGCTGGCCAACGACGGCGTGGTGATGAAGCCGCACCTGGTCAAATCGATCGAGAGCGCGCGCACCGGACAAAGCGCGTTGACGGTTCCGGCCGAGAGCTTTCGGATTCCGCTGCAGACCAGGAACGTCGAGTTCATCAAGAACGCGATGGTGGGCGTGAACAAGGAAGGCACCGGCAGGACCGCATTCGTGGGCGCGCAATACGTGTCGGCCGGCAAGACCGGCACCGCGCAGTTGTTCAACATCAAGCAGAACGAGAAGTACAAGGACTCGCGCGTGCAGGCGCGCTTGAAGGACCATGCCTGGTTCATCGCCTTCGCACCGGCAGACCATCCGAAGATCGCGCTCGCGGTGCTGGTGGAGAACGGCGGTTTCGGTGCACAGGCCGCCGCGCCGATCGCGCGACGCGTGTTCGATTACTACCTGCTGAATCAACTGCCCATCGACCCGAAGAAGCCGGTGGAGGAAGCACCCGCGCCGGCAGAGGAGGGCGACTGATGCGCCAGCCCCTCGACGGCCGCCGCGCATGAATAACGACACGCCGTTGAAGACCGCGTGGCGGCGCGCGAAGCCGCACCTGCTGGTCTTCGATCCCGCGTTGTCTCTCATCCTCGCGCTGCTCGCGACCTTCTCGCGGGTCACGCTCTACAGCGCAGGCTACGATTTTCCGGGTCGCTTCGAAGGCCAGGTGCGCAACTTCGTCGCGGCCGTCGTGATGATGTGGATCATCGCCAACGTATCGCCGCAAACCCTGATGCGTTTCGCCGTGCCCATCTACACGGTCGGCATATTGCTGTTGATCGCGGTGTTCGTCGCAGGCACGGTCAAGAACGGCGCGCGTCGCTGGCTCACGGTGGGCGCGATGCAGATCCAACCGTCGGAGCTCTTGAAGATCGGCGTGCCGCTGATGCTGGCATGGTATTTCCACAAGCACGAGACGCAGGTGCGCTTTCGGGACTTTCTCGCCGCGGGGATCATGCTCGTGATCCCGGTGGGACTGATTGCCAAGCAGCCCGACCTGGGCACCGCGCTGCTGGTGCTGGCGGCCGGCATCTACGTGATCTATTTCGCCGGCCTGTCGTGGAAGCTGATCGTGCCGGTGCTCCTGGCCGCCGTGATCGGCGCGACCACGCTGATCTTCGTGGGCGATCGCATCTGCGCGCCCGAGGTTGCGTGGCCCGGCATGCACGATTACCAGAAGCAGCGCATCTGCACGCTGCTCGACCCGACCACCGATCCATTGGGCCGGGGCTTTCACACGATTCAATCGGCGATCGCGGTGGGATCGGGCGGTATCACCGGTAAGGGCTACATGCAGGGCACGCAGACGCACCTGGACTTCATTCCCGAGCGCACCACCGACTTCATCCTCGCGGTCTATGCGGAGGAGTTCGGCTTCGTCGGCATCATCCTGCTGTTGCTTCTGTACGGCGCGCTGATCTTCCGGGGGCTGGTCATCGCGGCCAATGCGCCG
>JBBQCA010000217.1:0-4872 GCA_038318315.1 Burkholderiales bacterium
TTGACCAGTTCAAGGCGGCGATGGCCCAGTTCAAGCCGGGTGATCCGATGGATGAGCGCAGCACGTTGGCGCCGCTCAGCTCGGCCGATGCGCTGGACAAGCTCGAGCAACAGGTGCAAACCGCGGTGCAGAACGGCGCCAAGCTGGTGCTGGGTGGCCAGCGGATGGCGGGCACGCGGGGCAACTTCATGCAGCCCACGATCCTGACCGATATCGCCGAAGACAACCCGGTGTTCAGCGAAGAATTCTTCGGCCCCGTGGCGCTGTTTTTCCGCGTGCCCGATGAAGCCGCCGCCGTGGCGCTGGCCAACAACTCGCCCTTCGGCCTGGGTGGCTCGGTGTTTACCCAGGACGCCGAGCGCGGACGCCGGGTGGCGCGCCGCATCGACACCGGCATGGTGTTCGTCAACTCGGCCGCGGTGTCGCTGCCCGACCTGCCGTTTGGCGGCATCAAGAACTCTGGCTATGGCCGTGAACTCTCGGCCGCAGGCATCCAGGAGTTCGTCAACAAGAAGCTGATCCGCGTGGCTTGATGTCGGGGTTGTGCCGCGCGCAGGGCCGACCACGTTTCCCGCAAAGCCGCACATTGCCCTGCTATGCCGGGCCTGCCGATGTCGCGTGCGGTGCACGCCAAGGTTTTGTGCGGCCTGCGGGGGGTGATGGTGATGTCCCTAGCCGCGGCTAAGACGCGACCGGACCAGCCGATCGCAGCCTTTCGCGAACTACCGGTACTGGGCCGAAAGCAGCTTGTGGTCGTGGATCAGTGGCAGGTGAACGATGATTCCCGTGATGCCTCAGGTGGACCCTGACGAAGTCGACTTCACCGCGATTCGCGCGCAGGGCGCGGGCGGTCAGAACGTCAACAAGGTATCGAGCGCGGTGCACCTGCGCTTCGACGTGACCGCGTCCTCGTTGCCCGTCGACGTCAAGCAACGGCTGCTCGCGTTGCGCGACCAGCGCATCACTGAGCTAGGCGTGGTCGTGATCAAGGCGCAGACCTCGCGCAGCCAGGACGCGAACCGCGCCGACGCGCTGTCGCGCTTGCAGCAGCTGGTCGACAGCGTCGCGCTGCCGCCGCGCGTGCGACGCGCGACCAAGCCGACCTACGGATCGAAGCAGCGTCGGCTCGAAGGCAAGAGCATTCGTTCGCAGGTGAAGGCAGGGCGCAGACGCGTCGAGTGATGGTTGCCGGTCCTGATCAGTCACACTCAGCAGAGCTACCTAACTTGTAAGCCGCGTCCAAAACGTGCGCAGCCGACGTGCACGGTCTTCGAACAAATACCCGCTGGCCAACGCCAGCAGACCGGAGACCACGCCCGTCACGATCGGCTCGGCATAGGCAATCGCGTAGTTGTTCACATGGGAGTAGGCATCGCCCATCGCAGTGAGAACACCGACAGCGAGCGCGTTCCCGTAGCGGTTCCTGAAGACTTTCACAAGAGGAGTGAAGCTCAGCAACAAGACGAGAACGCCGGTGGCCAAGCCGGTGCGCAATGCGAGCTCCCAATGGGCGAGGCTCAACACGTTTGCGAGGCTTCCGGGCATGCAGGTCATGCATGCGCTCGTGGGCTGCCAGAAGCGCCGCACGAACAGCCTTGCGCGAAATGCCCACCCATCCGACTTCATGCCGACTCCATCGATCCGAAGGCGCTGCGACCGAACCATAACCGGGTCATTGCCTGGCCATTATGTCGCTGCCATCGGTCGTCACGCTAGACGCTGACGATCATCTCGAAGCCGCCATAGATCAGCCGCTTGCCGTCGAAGGGCATGGGATTCTTGTCGGGCTGCAACCGTGGATCGGCCATCACCTTCTTCCATGCGTCGTCGCGCACTTGGCGCGATGGCCAGGCGATCCATGAGAAGACCACGGTCTCGTCGGCCTCGCGCTTGACCGCCATCGAGAACGACGTCAGCTTGCCTTCGGGCACGTCGTCGCCCCAGCACTCGGTCACGGTCAGCGCACCGTATTCCTTGAAGACCACCGCGGCGGCCTCGGCATGCTTGCGGTAGGCGTCCCGATTGACCGTCGGTACGGCGGCAACGAATCCATCGACGTAGTTCATGGCAGATCTCCTTGTGAGCGAGCGAGCGGATCGCGGCGCCGAGTTTGCGCGCCGACTATGGAACGACGAACGACGCGCCTCAAGATCGACACATCCCTCCAAAATTCTGCAAACGGATACTGACGTCCGCTTCGTTGACATTGGGAAAAGTGCGGTTCACCATTCGACCACCATTGGGAGGCGCAATGTTCAGCCGACAACGCTTTTGCCTGGAGCTATCAGCTGCGGTGGTCTGCGCTGCGGTCTTTGTCTTGACGCTCTTGGAACCGCAATGGTTCGAGTTGCTGTTCGACGAAGCCCCCGACGGCAATGATGGCAGTCTCGAAAGTAGCGTGGCGATCTTTGCATCACTGGTCGCCACGGCATTGTTCGTTCGCCTGGCGCTGCGCGAGTGGCGCCTTCGACCCGCTGCCGACCCCCGAGTTACCCGCTAGTGTCGGCCACGGCCCTGATCCTTACCGATCGATGGGAGGTGCAACATGACTTGGCAAGGTGGAAAGAGAGGGCGAGAGGTAGGGCCGTCGTCACCCTTCGCGCGATTGAAGCCGCTCGCCGGCGAGCAGGACGATGCGGCGAAAGGGCTGGAGATGCTCAACCGCGCCCTGGCCGACTATCCGCGCCCCGTGCGCTTGCACGTCCGTCTGATCTCGGGTGGTGAGGAGGACGAGAGCGTGGAGCACTGGGAGGTGCAGGCAGGATCGAAGAAATCGAAGGCGCAGAGAAAGGAGCCGAAAGACGCCGACGTGGTCCTCGTGATGCGTCCCGAGACATGGATGCAGATCGCGCAGGGCCGGCTGGCGCCCTACGAAGCTCTCTATACCGGAAGGTTGAGAGTCGGCGGTGATTTCGAAGCGGCGAAAGCGATCGCGCGACACCTGAGCGATCCGGCGTCTGCGTATGTAGCGCCTTGCTGAAAGGGGAGCAACGACATGGCGGAGGTCATCGGAAAGATCACGAACATCAAGGTCAACAGTTTCTTGCCGGGCACGGTCAATGCGTTCGACATCTGCAATGTCTCGGTCAAGGAGACGAGCACCGGCACCACCTGGCTGTTTCATCTGTGGCAAAGCCGGGATGACGACACGGCGGTGCATCGCGTCGTCGAGACCCAGCGGCTGGCGCTCGTGCGAGAGGCGGCGTTCCGAAAATTGACGGTGCACGTCTTCGCGCAGAGCGACTCGGGGTTCGTCGACGGAATCCAGGTCGATACGCCGTGACCACGGTGTTCGGCGTCGGGCCCAAGCGCGACACATTCCCGCGCCTGTCCGCCAACGACGGTCATTCGGCCAGCGGCCGGATGACGGCGCTCGTGCTCGGCGCCGATGGTCGCCGCATGTACGCGGGCAGCATCGCCGGCCTGTGGCGGTCCGATGATGCCGGGGAGAACTGGTCGCAACTGACATGGCCGCAACCGTCGTCCGGCGTGATGCAGGCCGACATTCCGGGCGCGCTGTATGCACCGCGCATCTTCGACGTGGCGGCCTCGCCCACCGACGCGAACGTGGTGCTGGTCTGCGCGTTCGACAGCCAGTTCGCCGATGGCCGCGACGGCATCTATCGCAGCGCTGACGGCGGCGCGACGTGGGCGCTGGTGCTGAAGTCGTTGTCGACCCCGAAGGGCACCACGTTCAACATCGTGTTCGCGCCCGACGATGCACAGCTCGTGATCGCAGTCGGAACGAACCAGTTCTTTGGAGCGAATGCCGGCGGCGTCGTGGCCGTCAGCCCCGACGCGGGCGTGACATGGACTACGCAGCCGCTCGGCACTTCGCTGTGGCACGTGGCGATCGCGCCGCTGGAACGCAACGGCCAGCGTCGCGTGTACGCGGTGGGCGACAGCGTCCTCTGGTATTCGATCGACGCGGGCAAGACATGGAGGCGGGACAACGGTCTGGCCACGGTGCTCGCGAGGCGCGCGCAGCTCGATGCGTTCCAGAAGACCTGCGATCCCAATGCCGGCGTCGGTGGATTCGGCGGGTCGATCGCATTCAACTCGGGCGATGCGCCGCAAATCCTCGCGGTGGAACCGGGCAACCCCGCGAAGGTGTACCTCGCGACCACCGGCGGCGCGAACGGACCCACCTACTACTCGGACAAGGTGATCGACGGCACGCTCGTGAACACCGACTGCAGGCGCCTCGCCGGCGAGGCGAGCCTGTGGCGCGGCGACTTCAGCCGCTTCGAGATCGCAAAGAGCGCGCAATGGTCGCTGCTTCCTGGGCCACCGGTGTACACCTTCTTCACGAGCCCGAGCGGCAATTGCTACGTGACCACGAAGGCGACGTCCACCGGCTTCCTGGTCTTCTTCTCCGACACGAGCCACGTGCACGTGTCGGTTGGCGTGCCCACCAACGGCTCGTGGCATCGCCTCGACGGCATGGACGCATCCGAATCGAAACGCTCGGGACCGAACTCGAACGCGCTGTTCATGCATGCGGACCCGCATGCGATCGCGTTCACGCCCGACTTCGAGATCACGTTGAAAGCACCGACCGGCGTGCAGCGCGTATATCGACAGAATCGCGAGCTCGACCGGCATGTCGCGGGCCGACTATGGATGGCCAACGACGGCGGCGTGTGGTGGTGCGACGACGGCGGCAAGCAGGAGTCGAGCTGGCAGATCCCCGCGGGCATCGAGACGCTCGACGCGATCAACGTCGCCGGCCTGTTCGGCTTCGGCGATACGCCGGCCCTCTATATCGGATGCGGCGACAACAACGACTTCTTCACGCGCGACGGCGGCGCGCACTGGGGCGATCCGCAGTCGGGATGCGGCGACTGCGATGCCTGGTTCGCCGATACCGCG
>JBBQCA010000218.1:0-4846 GCA_038318315.1 Burkholderiales bacterium
ACCTGAACTACTGGAACTTCGGCGACTACATCGGGATCGGCGCGGGCGCACACGCGAAGCTGTCGTTTGCGGATCGCATCGTGCGCCAGACGCGGGTGCGCAATCCGAACGTTTATCTGGATCGCGCCGCGCGTGCGCTGCGGCCCTTCGAGGAAGTCGTGGTCGATGCGAACGAGCTTGCCTTCGAGTTCATGCTCAATGCGATGCGGCTGGTCGATGGGATTCCGCTTCGACGATTCCAGGAGCGCACCGGAATATCGCCGACGGCCATCGAGCCGCAGTTGGCCGCAGCCGAGGCGAAGGGCCTGATGGGTCGCGACGCCTTCCGCCTTTGGCCGACCCCGACCGGCTTGCGCTTTCTCACCGATCTGCAGACCCTCTTTCTACCCGCCGTCTGAGATCGAACGTCGATGCGCTTTCGCGGTGCGTTCGTGCCTCACGATGAAGCGTCTGCACCGTCGATGCGCAGCAGCGATGGTTTGGGTTCGATAAGATGCGCCGCTATGCGGAGTGGGGCGTGTGGCATGGAAGCTGCTATATTTTCGTGCAGGCTGCGATTTCGAGCAGCTACCGCATTTAATCTCCCCGATTTCATTTCACCCTTTCATTCATTTTGAGCAGGCTCGTCCTGCGATTTCAAAAAATCCAAATCAGGAGTAGTCGATGAGCATGACCGCGTCAGACGTGTTGAAAATGGTCAAGGACAACGAGGCGAAGTTCGTCGATTTTCGCTTCACCGATACCAAGGGCAAGGAGCAACACGTCTCGGTACCGGTTTCGCAGTTCGGTCAGCACAAGTTCGACGACGGCCACGCCTTCGACGGCTCGTCGATCGCGGGTTGGAAGGGCATCGAGGCGTCGGACATGCTGCTCTATCCCGTTCCCGACAGCGCGTTCATCGATCCCTTTCGCGAAGAGACCACGATCTGCATCACCTGCGACGTGATCGAGCCTTCCGACGGCAAGGGCTATGAGCGCGATCCGCGCTCGCTCGCGCGTCGCGCCGAGGCCTATCTGAAGTCGGCGGGTCACGGCGACGTGGCCTACTTCGGGCCCGAGCCCGAGTTCTTCATCTTCGACCAGGTGCGCTGGGGTGTCGACATGTCGGGCTGCTTCGTGAAGATCGATTCGGAAGAAGCCTCGTGGTCCACCGGCCTGAAGGTCGAAGGTGGCAACCTCGGACATCGTCCCACCGTGAAGGGCGGCTACTTTCCTGATCCCCCGGTCGATTCCCTGCAGGACTTGCGATCGGAGATGTGCCTCATCCTCGAAGCGATCGGCGAGCCGGACGAAGTGCATCTTCACGAAGTCGCGGGCGCGGGCCAGTGCGAGATCGGCACGAAGTTCTCGACGCTCGTCGAGCGTGCCGACTGGCTGCAGAAGATGAAGTACGTGATCTGGAACGTCGCGCATTCGTATGGCAAGACCGCGACCTTCATGCCCAAGCCCATCGTCGGCGACAACGGCTCGGGCATGCACGTGCACCAGTCGGTGTGGAGGGGCGGCGAGAACCTGTTCGCGGGCAACGGCTACTCGGGCCTCTCCGAGTTCGCGCTTTATTACATCGGCGGCATCATCAAGCACGCGCGCGCGTTGAACGCGATCACCAACCCCGGCACGAACTCGTACAAGCGGCTCGTGCCGGGCTTCGAGGCGCCGGTCAAGCTCGCCTACTCGGCGCGCAATCGCTCGGCGTCGATCCGCATTCCCTATGTGCAAAGCCCGAAGGCGCGACGCATCGAGGTGCGCTTCCCCGATCCGACGGCCAATCCCTATCTCGCGTTCGCGGCGATGCTGATGGCCGGCCTCGACGGGGTGGAGAACAAGATCCATCCGGGCGAGGCCGCCGACAAGAACCTCTACGACCTGCCACCGGAAGAAGACGCGAAGATCCCGACCGTGTGCTCGAGCCTCGACATGGCGCTCGAACATCTGGACAAGGATCGCGCCTTCCTCACCAAGGGCGGTGTGTTCACCGACGCGATGATCGACGCCTACATGGATCTCAAGCTCGAGGAAGTCACGCGCTTTCGCATGACGACGCATCCGGTCGAGTTCGACATGTATTACTCGCTGTAACCGGTTCTGGCCTTGGCAAGCTCGGCGCCTTGGCGCCGCGCTTGTTTTTGGGCCGGCAACGCGGGGCAGGCCGCTATCCGGTGTTGCGTGGTCAGCGCGTTATGATGGTCGGCCGTTGATTGATCTCGCGTGCGGATCGGGAAGTGCCATGCCAACTCGTCGTTTCGTTTTTCCCTGCTCGATGTCCTTGATGCTGCTGAGCGCCGCGGGCCTCGCGCATGCCGACCAGGACATGTACAAGTGTGTCGATGCGCACGGCAGCGTGACCTACGCGAACACCGGCAGCACCAAGGGATGCACCAGGATCTCGGTCGACCCGGTCGTGATTCCCAAGCTCGCGACCCCGCAGAAGGCCCAGGCAGCGCAACCGAGTCCTTCGAACTTCCCGAAAGTCGATGGCGCGACCCAGAAGGCGCGCGACAGCGACCGTCGCCGGATCCTCGAAGACGAGCTGCGCGACAAGGAGGCCAAGCTCGCCGACCTCAAGCGCGAGTACAACAACGGCGAGCCCGAGCGCCAGGGCAACGAGCGCAACTACCAGCGCTACCTCGATCGCGCCGAGCGCCTGAAGGCCGATATCGCGCGGGCGGAGAGCGACGTCTCATCGATCAAGAGCGAGATCGGCAAGGTTCAGTAGCTTCGCGTCTCCAGATCGATGACCGGCAGCCCACTTTTCGTGAATGCCGCATGAATGCTCCGATCAAGCCATCGACGATGGGTCATGCGCGCTACGCCGGTCTCGATCTGCTGACCTCGGCGGTGGTGATCCTCGACGATCAGGGCCGCGTCGCGTTCGCCAACACGGCCGCCGAAGCGCTGCTCGACTTGTCCCTGCGCACCATGATCGGTCAGCGCTTCGCGCGCATGTTGTCGAACGGTTTCTTGATCGACGAGTTGTTCGAGGAAGCGGGCCGGCGCGAATACAGTGACAAGCGCCTCGACTTCGAGATCCATCGGCCGGACCGCGTGCCGTTGCAGGTCCACGGCATCGTCACGGTGCTGCACGACGACCCATCCACGCCGGTGCTGTTCGAGCTGCAGGAGACCGACCAGCAGCGGCGCGCTGATCGCGAGGAACGCATCCACGATCAGTCGCAGATCAATCGCGAGCTGGTCCGCAATCTCGCGCACGAGATCAAGAATCCGCTCGGAGGCATACGCGGCGCAGCGCAGTTGATGCACATGGAGATGTCCACGCCGAAGTTCGCTGCGGGGTTCGCCGCCGAGTTTGCCGCCGAATTCGCCGACTACGCGCGCGTCATCATCAAGGAGGCCGATCGCCTGCAGAACCTGGTCGATCGCCTGCTCGCGCCGCATCGACCGGCGCGTATCGTGGGCGACGTCAACATTCACGAAGTGTGCGAGCGGGTGCGCAGCGTGCTGCTTGCCGAATATCCGCGCGGCCTCGAGATCGCCCGCGACTACGACGCGAGCATCCCCGAGTTTCGCGGCGACAAGGAGCAATTGATCCAGGCGCTGCTCAACCTTGCGCACAACGCCTGTCAGGCGCTGGCTTCGCGCATCTCGGCGGGCGACGCCGAGATCGTTCTGAAGACACGCATCGCGCGCCAGACCACGATTGCGCGCACGCGGCACCGGCTGGCATTGGAATTGCATGTGCTGGACAACGGCCCGGGTATCGATGCGTCGATTCGCGACCGTGTGTTCCTTCCGCTGGTGTCGGGTCGAGAGGGCGGGACCGGGCTCGGTCTCACGTTGGCGCAGACCTTCGTCGAGGAGCATCACGGTTCGATCGACTTCGAGAGCCGACCCGGGCGCACCGACTTCCGCATCCTCTTGCCGCTGCCATGACCATCCACTTATCCGTGTGTCGCATTCGATGAGACCGATCTGGGTCGTTGACGACGATCAGTCGATACGCTGGGTCCTCGAGAAGACACTCGAGCGCGAAAGCCTGCCCTGCAGGAGTTTTTCCAACAGTGCCGATGCTCTCGCCGCGATGGAGATCGAATCGCCGCAGGTGCTGGTTTCCGACATCCGCATGCCGGGCGGCAAGACGCCCAACGGCGGTCTCGAATTGCTCGAAGCCGCGAAGGCGCGCTATCCGGGTCTGCCGGTGATCATCATGACGGCATTCTCGGATCTCGAGAGCGCGGTGTCGGCGTTCCAGGGCGGCGCATTCGAGTACCTGCCCAAGCCCTTCGACGTCGATCAGGCCGTCGAGTTGATTCGTCGCGCAGTCGATGAAAGCCTGCGCGAAGCGGCGATCGAGGAGCAGATCGAGGAGAGCCCGGAAATCCTCGGGCAGGCGCCGGCGATGCAGGACGTGTTTCGCGCGATCGGCCGGCTCGCGCAGTCCAACGTCACGGTGCTCATCACCGGTGAGTCGGGAACCGGCAAGGAACTCGTCGCACGCGCGTTGCACAGGCACAGTCCGCGTGCCGCGCAACCCTTCATCGCGCTCAACACCGCCGCGATACCCAAGGAGCTGCTCGAGTCCGAGCTGTTCGGTCACGAGCGCGGCGCATTCACCGGTGCGCAGACGATGCGTCGCGGCCGCTTCGAGCAGGCCGAGAATGGCACGCTGTTTCTCGACGAGATCGGCGACATGCCGTCCGAGTTGCAGACGCGATTGCTGCGCGTTCTATCGGACGGGCACTTCTATCGCGTCGGCGGACACAGTCCGATGAAGGCCAACGTGCGCGTGATCGCGGCCACCCATCAGAACCTCGAGGAGCTGGTGCGGCAAGGGCTGTTTCGCGAAGACCTCTACCACCGCATCAACGTGATTCGCCTGCGGTTGCCC
>JBBQCA010000219.1:0-4832 GCA_038318315.1 Burkholderiales bacterium
AGGCCGGCGCGCTATTGCGCGTGGAGAAGTTCACTCACAGCTACATGCATTGCTGGCGCCACAAGACGCCGATCATCTATCGCGCGACGTCGCAATGGTTTGCCGGCATGGACCGCAAGTCGAGCGATGCCGCGGACGGTAGCAGCAGCCTGCGCGAGACCGCATTGAGGGCGATCGATGCGACGCGCTTCTTTCCCTCGTGGGGCAAGGCGCGCCTGCACGGCATGATCGCGAACCGCCCCGACTGGACGCTCTCGCGCCAGCGGCAATGGGGTGTACCGATGGCGTTCTTCGTGCACCGGGAAACCGGCGTGCTGCATCCCGACACGTTGGCACTGATCGAGGGCGTGGCGCAGGCGATCGAGGCCGGCGGCATCGAGGCGTGGCAGACGATCGATGCGGCCGCGATGCTGAAGCGCTACGACCGCGGCACGCCCGAGACCGACGCGGCGATGTACGTGAAGAACCGCGATACGCTCGACGTGTGGTTCGACTCGGGTTCGACCTTTCAAACGGTCTTGGGCGGCACCAACCTTCACGGCTCGCATGCCGACGTGTTGCGCTATCCCGCCGACATGTACCTCGAAGGCAGCGACCAGCATCGCGGCTGGTTCCATTCGTCGCTCTTGATCTCGTGCATGCTCAACGGCCGCGCGCCCTACGAGATGCTGCTCACGCACGGCTTCGTGGTCGACGGCCAGGGCCGCAAGATGTCCAAGTCGGTCGGCAACGTGGTCGCGCCGCAGAAACTGATCGATCAGTACGGCGCCGACATCGTGCGTCTGTGGGCCGCATCGACCGACTACTCGGGCGACGTGTCGATCTCCGACGAGATCATGAAGCGCGTCGTCGAGAGTTATCGGCGCATCCGCAATACGCTGCGCTTCCTGCTCGCCAACACGGCGGACTTCGATCCGAAGCGGCACGCGTTGCCGGTCGAACAATGGCTCGAGATCGACCGTTACGCGGTCGCGCGCATGGCCGCTTTGCAGCGCGAGTTGCTCGCGCATCTGGAAGTGTTCGAGTTCCATCCGGTCACGTCGAAGCTGCAGACCTACTGCTCCGAAGACCTCGGCGGTTTCTATCTCGACATCCTCAAGGATCGGCTCTACACCGCGTCCGCCGATGGGCCCGCTCGTCGTTCGGCGCAGAACGCGCTGTGGCATATCGCGCATGCGCTGCTGCGGCTGCTCGCGCCGTTCATCTCGTTCACCGCCGAAGAAGCGTGGGCCGTGTTCGCGCCTGAAGCCCTGGCCGAGCGCGGCACGATCTTCGCCGAGACCGCGCACGAGTTCCCGGCGATCGCGAATGCCGACGCGCTGCTGCACAAGTGGGACGTGATGCGGTCGATCCGCTCGGACGTGTTGAAGAAGCTCGAAGACGCGCGCACCGCCGGCCGGATCGGATCGTCGCTACAGGCCGAAGTCGAGATCCACGCGGCGAGCGATCGCTACAACCTGCTGCTGGAGTTGAAGAACGACCTGCGCTTCGTGATGATCACGTCGCAGGCTACGGTGAAGGAGGCTGCGCGAGAAGGCGAAGAGGAGATCGTCGTCGCGCCGTCGGCGCATGCGAAGTGCGAGCGGTGCTGGCACTACAGGAAGGACGTGGGCGCCGATGGCGCGCATCCGAAGCTTTGCGCGCGGTGCGTGGCGAATCTGTATGGGGACGGAGAAACGAGGACAGTGGCGTAGCGAGCGTTACCTTCGAGGGCCCGTCCAAGCTTGTCGAAGGGGGAGCCTGGCTCACCGCGCGCGCGAAACCCCATAGCCCGGTCGACGTGCCTGATGGACGACAGCGAAGATCGCGACGCCCGTCGGCTCGGGATCCTTGGGGAATTCGGCCTCAGCCTCAACAAGAAAGCGGACTCGGTTCACGTGCCAGTGATCAGCCGAGCCTTCGCGAAGACCTCTTCGGCTGGCACGAAGTTGGCCTCACCGCGCTCATACGCGGCCACACGGCGCTCGATTTCGACGGCCCATTCCGCCTCGATCTCTTCCACGCCCGCATCGCGTAGAGACTCAAGGAGCGCTTCGGCTAGACGAGCCCGCTCTTCCGGCGAAAGCAGGCGGGCGCCCGCTCCAGTTCGGCGTAGCCGGCGGAAAGATGCCGGTGTCTTCGGCGAAGAGGCAGAACATCAGCCGGACGAGAAATACTTCGAGCGCGTGACCCGCGTAGTTGTCGCGCTTGAGCGCGTCGTGCAGCACGCCCATCTTCTGCACGGAGACGATGTGATCGGGTCCTGCTCGCGGATGACCTGCTTGCGATAACCCGCGATGAAGCCGAAGTGCTTGACGTTCTTGTGCAGGTCGCGCAGCGTGAATTCGTGGGTCGATCCGGTATCGAGATCGTAAAGACGAAAGCGTGCGAAGTCGCAAACGAGGATGTACTGGGGGAGCCCGTATTCCTTCAGTCCCGCGAAGTAGTCCGTCGCTTGCGTGTGCGCGCGATCGAGATTCTTGCCGCGCGACTTGTGCTCTATGAGCAGATTGCCCTTCCAGAGCAGATCGATGTAGCGGTCTTTGCCTTCGAGCTTCTTGACGCGTGTCTCGAATGTCGCTACCCGGCGGCGCTTGATCCCGAATACCGCGAAGAACTCATCCCAGAAACTCTTCGCGTCGGCATCTTCTGATTCGGCGTGTTGCCAGTCGCGCGAGAACGCGAGCTCGTTGGTCTTGATGTCGTTCCAGGGAAGCGGCTGCACGGCGAAATCGCGCAAGAAAAGTTGCGCGATGGTACGTCACTACAAGCCGCGTCGCGCAGAGGGCAGCGCCGCGACCCAGCGCTGCGAAGATCAGCGCAACTCAGGATGCTGCGCCACAACTTCTTCCCGCGTGAGCCGCGGGAACCACCCCGCATACATGTAGCTGTAGCCCTCGTTCTGCCACTTGGCGATATCGATCACCGCCGCCGGAACCACCGTCACCACGTCGTAGAACTCGTCGGGCTTGTAGCCGCGCGCCCGCGCTGCGTTGGCGCACACGTGGATGGTGACGCCGGCTTCCTTCAAGGCCTTCAGTTCGTCGTACATCTGCGGATAGGCCGCGCGATTCAATCGCGAGAACGCATGCAGTTCGTTGCCGTGCGCGACGATCACGATCTTCGACGTGTCGGGCTGGCCGTATTTACGAATCGCCTCGAGGTGGTTCTTCACGTAGCCGAACGCGGGAAGGACGTCGTTCGGCTTGGCGAAGTTGAAGTCGTAGAGCGCCCTTTGTGACTTGTAGGGCGTAGCATCGAAGGTCGAAGGATCGGTCGGCCCGGCGACGACCGAAAACGACGCGGCCGAGAACAGAACAAAAATAATCGCGGTGAAAGAACGCATGACAGCTCCTCATAAAAATCATTAAAAAAAATTGGGCCAGTCGTATTTCAGGAGGCTTTGCCCAGCAACGCTGCTCGCAAACCTTTATCGATATTTCATCTGCGTAAACGGTGAATCGTTCGAATTCGTTATTTCCCGCTGCAAGACCGCCGACCTCTTTTTCACCCTTATATTGAACGCTGACAATCAATCCACAAAGGCAGAGAAGAAAATCCACTGGCAGGATAAATCGTTTTCACCGGATCATTTCCCGGCACCAGGGCAATCCGGCGGGTACGTCCAAGCAACTCTTCCATCAGGATCCGCAATTCCAGCCGGGCCAGAGGCGCGCCCGGGCAAACATGGATACCTGCGCCGTAGAGCAGGTTTTTCGTCGGATCACGGTCAAGCCGGAATTCATCGGCGTCGCCAAAGACGGCTTCGTCCCGATTGGCCGATGCCCAGATCAGGCTTAAACGTTCGCCCTCAGGCAGCTTGCGGCCACGAATTTCAACCGGCTTGGTTGTTATTCGACGACTGGCGACAAGCGGTGGGTGTATCCGCAATATTTCATCGATTGCGGCGGGTAATAACGGCGTTTGTTCCCGAAGCTGGTTCTGAAGCTTTGGTTGATCGGCCAGATAATGAGCCAAAATACCCGCGCAGGCAGATATGGTTCCAAGTTCCCCTACGGTCCAGTTGCGCAAGATACTGACAATTTCTTCATCTCCGAGGAGCCTGTCACCTATCCGCTCGCGAAGCAGGCTGCTGGTGATATCGTCGGGTGCATCGACACCCGCTTCACGTCGGACCGATAGCGAGCTTTTGATATAGCCGTCAAATTCAAAGGCCACATCGACCATCGCTGTTATGTCCCCGGCTCGGGTGGCCTCCTGGTTCTTGCGGATCCATTGGCGAAGCGGCTCGTGCAGATCCGCGGGCCAGCCCAGAAAGGCAGACTGGATTTGCAGGGCAAAGTCCTGCGCAAACACTGCCATCAATTCGATTTCGCCTTCCTCTGGCAGGCCATTTACCAGATTGACCGCAATAACCCGGCACGCAGGTTCAAAGGCCTCCATTCGCTGCGGGCTGAAATAAGGCTCGATGATTCGCCGGTATTTGGTGTGCTCCGGAGGATCCATGCCATTGGGCACCGAGAAATGGCTGGAAACGGCATTTCCGAAAGTCTGGTAATCGTCAAGCACGCGCGTCACATCGTCATGCCGGAACAATGACCAGTGCAGATACTCGCTGTGAGCCACCGGACAGCGTCGGCGCATGTCGTCATAGCCGGCAATCTGATCGTCAAGCACCGCTCCAGACCTGGGATCCCAATCGTGTTGCAGATTCTCGTCCACAAATATCTCTTGATAAATGTCCGACAAATCCTCGTCAATCTTCTTGTGGCTGCTTGAGCCGCCTCACCGCCCCTGCCCCAATAACGCCGCGCGCAGATTCTTGTCGATCGCGCGCTCGCCGATGAACATCTTGAGCAGCGCGACGTAGAAGTCGTCGCCGGCGATCGCGT
>JBBQCA010000220.1:0-4816 GCA_038318315.1 Burkholderiales bacterium
CTTCATGCGCACGATCGCGTCGGGCGTGTACTTGCTTTCGGGAAACTTGGTCGCGAGTTCCCGGAACGAATCGAAGGCATCGCGCAGCGCCTTCGGGTCGCGCTCGGTCAGGTCCTGCGCCGCGAGCGAACCCAGCAGCCCTAGGTTGTCGTTGAAGTTGATCAGGCCCTTCAGGTAATAAACGTAGTCGGCGTTGGGGCTGTTGGGATACTGCTTGATGAAGCGGTCGGCCGCAGCGATCGCAAGATCCTTCTCGCCGTCTTTCCATTGCGCGTAGGCGATTTCCATCTGCGCCTGCTGCGCGTAGCGGCCGAACGGATAGCGCGATTGCAGCTTCTCGAACAGCTTGATGGCGTTGCCGTAGCCGCCGGCGGACATTTCGTCCTCGGCTTCCGAATATAATTTCTGCGCGCTCCAACCTGCGGTCTTGTCGCTGGAATCTCCGGAAAATATCCCGCAGCCACCGATCAGGGTCGCGCACGCAACCAACCCCGCAACGGCGCATCGACGTGTTGCGTCCCATGCGGCATCCCGCATTGATTTCCTCGCCGAACGCGTCGCCGATTGCTTCCACGTTTCGCGCGAATTCGCGCGCGAATTTTCAAAATACGCACCACTCAGAATAGCTTCGTCCTTCATGCCGCAATCCGCCTCAATCGAAGCCAACGAGTATAGCCGATGGGACGATGACGACTTCGACCCGCAGGGACCGGCGGCCGGTGCCGCGGACGAGGCAAGGCGCGCGGCGGCACCGGCGACGCTCGAGCTGCGCGTGGGCGCCGGCACGAAAGGCGAACGCCTCGACAAGTGGCTCGCCGGTCGGCTTGCCGACTACTCGCGCAGCCGCCTGCAACGCTGGATCGCGGACGGACACGTGCTCGTCAACGGCGAGGTCGCGAACACGCGCCACGCGCTGTGGGCGGACGATGTCGTCGCCGTGTCGCCTCAGCCTTCCGACGACGAGACCGCGTTCGCGCCCGAAGACCTTCCACTGACCATCGTCCACGAGGACGATGCGCTGATCGTCATCGACAAGCGCGCGGGCCTGGTGGTCCACCCCGCGAGCGGCAACTGGAGCGGCACGGTGCTCAACGGGCTGCTGCATCACGATCCCGCGCTTGCGCAGGTGCCGCGCGCGGGCATCGTGCATCGTCTCGACAAGGACACGAGCGGCCTGATGGTGGTGGCCAGGACGGTGATCGCGCAGACCGATCTGGTGCGCCAGCTGCAGGCGCGTACGGTTGGCCGTACCTATGTCGCGCTGGTCCACGGCACCCCGCCGAAAAGCGGTCGCATCGACCTTGCGATCGGGCGCGACCCGCGCGAACGCACACGCATGGCGACTTTCGCAACGGGCGAGGCGATGCGCTCGGCGTCGAACAGCGCGGCCAAGCCCGCCGCAACCCGCTTCGAGACGCTCGCGTCGGTCGAGACCACGAAGGGCACCGCGTCGCTCGTGGTCTGCAAGCTCGAGACCGGGCGCACGCATCAGATTCGCGTGCACATGCAGGCGATCGGCCACCCGTTGATCGGCGATGCAACCTACGGAAGCAAACGTGGCGCGCCCGCATTCGCGCGGCAGGCCCTGCACGCGTGGCGATTGAAGCTCGTGCATCCCTCGACGCGTGTCGCGATGGGCTGGACCGCGCGCATCCCCGCCGACCTCGCGGGACTCGCGGACTCGCTCGGAATAGACATCGTCAGCGACCTTTCGCGCTACTGCGCGCGCGCAGTGGACGAATGACGCGAACGAATGACGCGATGTGCGCATTGAGCGTGACGTGAACATTCGCGACCTGATCGTTCCTTCGTGGCACGCGCCGTCGAACGTCGGCGCGTGGATGACCACGCGTCGAGGCGGCGTCAGCCAGGGGCCTTACGGTGCGGCATCGGATGGCGGACTCAATCTCGGCCTTGGCTCGTGCGATGCGCGAGACGCGGTTCTGGCGAATCGGGCGCGTTTGCGTGGGCACCTGCCCGCCGAGCCGAAATGGTTGAAGCAGGTCCACGGCGTTCGCGTCGTCGATGCGGGGCAGGTCGGTGGGGCTTTCGCCGGGCCCGTCGATACCGCTGCGGTCGAGGCCGATGCGTCGTTCACGGACGCCCCTGACACCGTGTGCGCGATTCTCGTTGCCGATTGCATGCCGGTGCTGTTCTGCGATCGTCAGGGCACGCGCGTCGCGGCCGCGCATGCGGGTTGGCGAGGTCTTGCCGCCGGCGTGCTCGAAGCGACGCTCGCAGCCGGCGGCTTCGATCCGCGCGACACGATGGCGTGGATCGGACCCGCGATCGGGCCGACGCGCTTCGAGGTGGGCGACGATGTGCGCGACGCATTCTTGGCGAACGATGCGACGTATGCGCAAGCGTTCAGGCGGCATGGCGAAACGAAGTGGCTGGCCGATCTGCCGCGCCTCGCACGCATGCGCCTCCACGCCTGCGGCGTGAACGATGTCGTCGAGAGCGGCCTGTGCACCGCATCGGATGCGACGCGCTTCTATTCGTACCGCCGCGACGGCGTCACCGGGCGCATGGCCGCGGTGATCTGGATCGAGCACTGAATCGCTCGCTGCGTCGCTCACTGAATCGATCACCGTGTCGCTCAATGCGCGCGGTGATCGTCCTGCTCCTCGTTCTCGGCTCGGGCCGGACCGAAGCTCGCGCCGGACTTCGGCCGCGCGGATCCCGGCATCCGGTTGCGACGCCGCTGCGGCGTGCCGACCAGCCACAGAAAAAGCGCGAGCGGCAGAAGCCCATAGATCAACAGCGTCACGATCCCGCCCACCACCGACGACGTCGCCGCCTCGACCGCAGCCATGCAGCCGACCACGAACATCCACCCGATCGCAACGATGTACATGAAAGATTCCGTGGGCACGATCGACTCGATCGACGTGCCGGTCGAGTCGCGAGCACTCTGCTGGTTTGACACTCGATCGTGCGGAACGCAGAATCAGCCGATCGATTTTGCTGGAACGGTCGCGAGGATCACGATCGGACAGCCGCTGGGATCGCCGCTGATACGACCGCCGGCATCACGATAACAACAAGATTCGGGAGACGATATGGAAGCTTCAACGTTCGCATGGCCCATGCCCGATCTGCGCGCCATCAACATGGATTTCGCCGACCCTTCGCAGTGGATGACCCAGTTGCTCAAGCCCTGGTCCGATGCGATGCCGGCCGCTTCGGGCAGCGCCGTGGGCGGCGGCATCGACACCGCGGGATTCAAGATCGATCCGGCCCGCCTGCTGTTACTCCAGAACGACTATGCGCGCGAGTGGTCCGCGCTCTGGTCTTCGTGGGCAGGGGGAAAGCACGCACCTATCTCCGACAAGCGCTTCGGTTCCGAAGCCTGGAGCGGTCCACACGGATTCGTCGCCGATCTCTACCTGCTGAACGCGCGATTCATCAACGGCATGGCCGAGGCCGTCGAGGCCGACGCGAAGACGCGCGCCAAGATCCGCTTCGCGGTTCAGCAGTGGGTCGATGCGATGGCGCCTTCCAACTATCTCGCGCTCAACCCGGACGCGTTGAAGAAGCTGGTCGATACCAAGGGCGAAAGCCTGCGCGCGGGCCTGACGCAGTTCCTGGCCGATGCGCAGAAGGGTCGCATCTCGATGACCGACGAAGCGGCGTTCGAAGTCGGGCGCAATGTCGCCACCAGCGAAGGCAAGGTGGTCTTCGAGAGCGAGATCTTCCAGCTCATCCAGTACAAGCCGCTGACCGCGACCGTCTTCGAGAAGCCGATCCTGATGGTGCCTCCGTGCATCAACAAGTTCTACATCATGGATCTGCAGCCCGAGAACTCGCTGGTGCGCAACGCGGTGGCCGAAGGGCACACCGTGTTCCTGATGTCGTGGTGCAATCCGATGGTCGAGCAGGCGCGCCTGACCTGGGACGACTACATCGAAGACGGAGTGATTCGCGCGATCGATGTGGTGCGCGCGATCTCGAAACAGAAGACCATCGACATGCTGGGTTTCTGCGTCGGCGGAACGATGCTGACCACGGCGCTCGCCGTGCTCGCGGGGCGCGAGAAGGGTGTCGATGCGCAACCGGCCGCCTCGCTCACCTTGCTGACGACGCTGCTCGATTTTTCCGACACCGGCATCCTCGACGTATTTATCGACGAAGCCTCGGTGAAGAAACGCGAAGCGACGCTGGGCGGCAAGAACGGCGGTGAGGTCGGACTGTTGCCGGCACGCGATCTCGCCACCTCATTTGCATTCCTGCGTCCCAACGATCTCGTGTGGAACTACGTGGTGAGCAACTATCTGAAGGGCGAGGCGCCGCCACCCTTCGATCTCTTGTACTGGAACGCCGACAGCACCAATCTTCCCGGGCCGTTCTTCGTCTGGTACCTGCGCAACACCTATCTCGAAAACAAGTTGATGCAACCCGGCGCCGTCGAGGTCTGCGGTGTGGCGCTCGATCTGGGCAAGATCCAGTCGCCGGTGTTCATCTACGCCTCGCGCGAGGACCACATCGTGCCGTGGCCTGCCGCGTACGCGAGCACGCAAATCCTCAAGGGCCCGAAGAAGTTCGTGCTTGGCGCGTCGGGCCATATCGCCGGCGTGATCAATCCGCCCTCGAAGAAAAAACGCAGCCACTGGACCTTCGACCCGCCGCGCGGCAAGTTTTCCGACGATGCCGATGCGTGGTTCGCGTCGTCGACCGAGACGCCCGGCAGCTGGTGGCCCGAGTGGACGACATGGCTTGCCGGGCACGCGGGCAAGAAGGTCAAGGTCAAGACGGCATACGGAAACGCGCAGTACAAGCCGACCGAGGCAGCGCCGGGTCGTTACGTGCAGGTCCG